>DKLU01000124.1:4207-4901 GCA_002455915.1 Chryseobacterium sp. UBA6632 | reverse complement strand
AAAACAAACCGGCTCTTATGAACCGGTTTTATATTGAATAAAATTCTAAAGTTTATTTAATTTTCTTCGCAAGATAATCACTTTCGTTTCCTAATCTATCGATAGCTTTAATGGCTACACCATTCAGTTTTTTGCCATCTTTAAACTTCGGAACTTCTTTTGAAAGCGTATCCAAAGTCAGAATTTCCGTTTCCCAAACTCCGTTATATTGAGTGAAAAGCACCCATTGGAAAACATCTTTTATATTTTTATTGCTCCAGCTTACCTGTACAAAATTTCCGTTGTCATTGGTGAAAACTGTCGGAGTCTGCAAAGGCGTTGTCTTCAGCCAAGAAGTTTTCGGAACCAACGCTTTTTCTTTGTACGGACCGTTTTTCAAGGTAGGAAGCATATTTGCATTTTTCGTTAAACCAGCAATACTCCAATGTACTTCACCCGCATCCTGCCCCAATACCTGTCTTGAAATTTCAATCTGATTCTTAATTTCTGTAGGGCGGTCAGAAGTTTTAATTTCAACCGTATTTAATCCCGGCCAAAGGTGGCGGTTCATTGTATTTTCAGATTTCCACCAGTTCAATAATCCTTCAAAAGGCTGCCCTTTAGACTCTATCGGCCAGTATAATTGAGGTGAGAAATAATCTATCCAACCTTTATTTAGCCATAATTTGGCATCTGCATACAATTCGTCATATTG
>DKLU01000124.1:0-4023 GCA_002455915.1 Chryseobacterium sp. UBA6632 | reverse complement strand
ATATTGAGAAGAACCTACCACGCCCGCCGGATAACCCGGTTTCCATATTCCAAATGGGCTAATCCCAAATCTCACATAGCTTTTCTCTGCGTGGATCTCTTTATAAATTCTTTCAACAAATTTATTTACGTTCTCTCTTCTCCAGTCGGCTCTTGTTAAAGTTCCGCCATTTCTCAGATACTCATTCCAACTCGCACTATCCGGGAAATCGGCTCCTTTGTTATAAGTTGCATAAGGATAAAAATAATCATCAAAATGCACGGCATCAATATCATATCTTTTCACAATATCTTTTACAACATTCGAAACGTGACCTTGTGTTTTAGGATTCGCAGGATCAAACCAATACATCCCGTTCTTTAATCTTACCACAATATCCGAAAGCTTATTCGCCATCGACAGACTGTTTGGAGAACCTCCGTTGGTGTGATGTGCACGGTAAGGATTTAACCAAACGTGAAGCTCCAACCCTCTTTTGTGAGCCTCTTCGATCCAAAATTGTAAAGGATCATAATTGGGATAAGGCGCTCTTCCTGTTTCACCCGTCAAAAAGTATGACCAAGGCTCAATATTACTTGTATACAAAGCATCTGCCGAAGGTCTTACCTGAAAAATTACCGCGTTGAAATTATTATCTTTCAACATATCCAACATAGAAATAGCTTCAGCTTTTTGCTGATCAACCGTTAAATTATTTCTTGAAGGCCAATTGATATTCGCAACACTGGCAATCCACGCGCCACGAAATTCTCTTTTAATCTCAGGAAGATTGGTTCGGAAAATTTCCTCTGCCTGTGGCGGAATATTAGGTTTTGTAGTCGCAAGAGGAGGTTTTGGCGCTGAATTATTATTAGATTTAGGTTGATTTTTAGTAGGAGTTGATCCTTTTACAGCATTATTCTGAACGGAACACGAGTTTCCGACCGCCGCAAAGGAACTAAGCAGGAACAGTAATTTTATTGTATTGATTTTCATAGATAGCAAAAATGAAAGATAACCATTTATTATAGAAACGCAAATTTATAAACTTAGAATAAAAAAACAGCACAAATAAAAATATTTGCACTGCGGTTAATATTGGTCATTTAAAGTTTTAAATATAATCAGTTTTTCTAAATAATATTCTAATTTTTAAACTATTTACTTTAAAACATTTTTATTCGTTACTATTCAAATTTAACACATCTTCTTCCGAAAGATCGGTTTTATATGTTTCTGGAACTAATGTTACGTTTACAATGATGGCAATAACCACGAGTAAAATTGGATAAGCCAAACCGATAAAAGGCGTCAAAGCAACACTTACCACAAATGATGTTTTGATAAATTCAGTCACAAAAGTTGTGGCACCGCCAATAAATCCATTTCCCATATTCTGCGCAAATCCCATACTTGTATAACGAATTTTAGTAGGGAAGATTTCCAGCATGAAAGCACCTAACGGACCATAAGTTGCCGCTCCTGCTACAGAAAGCAAAAAGCTGATTCCCATAATTTTCAACGTTGCGGCTGTACTGATAGAATGAACTTCAGTAAGACCATCCGGATTTCCGATTTTCATGAAAAGATAAAATGAAACGGGAATTAAAATTAAACTCGCAACCAATCCGCTGATCAATACTTTTTTTCGCCCAACTTTATCACTTAACGCTCCAAAATACTGATAAAAATAAGCACTGAATAGTGTTACAACACCCGTAATCAACAATACCGTTGTATCTTCAATTTTCACGGCACGCTGCATGAAGAAAAGTGTTACGAATAAACTCGTCTGCATCACAGAACTTTGCGCAGCATTTCCGCCAAAAATAGCTTTAAGCATTAATTTCACGTTCCCTTTTGTGGTAAATGCTTCTTTTACGGGAGATTTACTCGTTTTTCCTGCTTTTTTCAATTCTTCAAAAACTGGACTTTCATGAAGCTTTTTTCTTGCGAAATAGCTCAACAATATCAAAACAGAACTTAACAAAAACGGAATTCTCCATCCGAAACTATTGAAATCGGCTTCTGTCATTAAACTTCTTGTTGTAAAAATAACGGTTAAGCAAACCAATAATCCGATTGGAACCGTTGCCTGAATAAATCCGGTATAAAAACCTCTTTTATTTGCCGGGGCATGTTCTGCCACATAAATCACCGCTCCTGCATACTCACCGCTGATCGCCAAGCCCTGCATTAATCTGCAAGCTAACAATAAAATCGGAGCTGCCCAGCCAATACTTCCAAAGTTGGGAATACAGCCAATTAAAAACGTAGAAGCACCCATTAAAATCAAGGATAATAGAAAAGAATATTTTCTCCCGATCTTATCTCCGATGTTTCCGAAAATAAGCGAGCCAATCGGACGAAACATGAATGACGAAGCCACAACAGCAAGCGTTTCTAAAAAGTGAGAACCTTCGGACGGAAATAAATTCACCGAGAGAGAACCTGCCAAAATAATGGCCAAAAACATATCATACCATTCGATAAGCGTGCCTGCGGAGGACGCAATAATCACCGTCAGGATGTTATTTTTAGGAGGAGTTTGTGTAGTAATATCCATAGTAGTTTTTCGTTTTTATTTTAAAGATCATTTTAGAACATAAAGAAGGTCGCAAGGTGGAAGCGGTTGTTTCTGGCATTAAATTCATTCCCGACTCCTCGCCCGTTGCTGTGTGCATCGCCCCATTTTGCCACGGTATTTTCAACCTCAAATCTTAGCTTAATGGTTTTGCTTAAAGACCAATCCACTCTTGGTACTACGCGCCAAAGCTGATCGACACTTCGTCCACCTGGTGTTGCGGAAACCGCTCCCCATGATGAAGTTACCCCATACGTTGTGGCTGTTCTTCCTTCCACTGGATCATCAGCTCCCATATTTTTTACGATTCCGGCATATAAACCGAAAGCGACTTTCCTGTCGGTTGTTTGTTGAAAATCAATCCATGCACTTCTAGTATTCATTGTTCGGTACAGATCATACGTTCCCGGGGCTGAATAACCTACAAAACCACCGAGCATCACCAAAGAAGCTGCATTTTGTGCCATCATCGCAGAAGCGCTAATCATTAGAGGTTTAGTAATAACCCTTGCGTAAGCCAAAGCCGTAAAACTTTTCACAGTCTCTTTATTGACAATCGGAGGATTTCCAGAAGACAACTGAGGTCTTAAAACTTCATACTGCCCGGCAATACCTGCCACGAATTTTGCAGATTTATACTGAAACTGTAAATGGGAAGAAGGAACCCCACTGTCTCGATAAGGCGTCGTATTGGGAGTAAAATCACGTTGCGAATTGATGGCTGCAATCACTTTAAAATTATCATTTAGCTTTTGGGTTAAACGGATCTGTGGATTTCTATTTAAAGCAAAAATCGGCGAACCAGTACTGTAATTTACCACATTCGGAAGACAATCCAAAATCACCATCGGATGCCAATACTGCCCTATTCCCAACTGTGTTTTTTCCCAGTCTAAAGTAACATAGGCATGACGAAGTCTCAGTTCATTGATTCCTCCTTCTGTCGCACCGAAAAATTCAGCTTCTAAAATCCCGTTTGTTTTTGCTCCTAAAACTTCCGGACCTTTTACATTGATTCCGGCGCGGGAAACTACGGAAAGCATGTGGAATT
The DNA here is from genome assembly GCA_002455915.1 of Chryseobacterium sp. UBA6632. Lineage (GTDB taxonomy): Bacteria > Bacteroidota > Bacteroidia > Flavobacteriales > Weeksellaceae > Chryseobacterium. Next base: position 409 of record DKLU01000124.1, on the reverse strand, counting down.
TCGGAGCGTCATTAATATCAACACCATTGATGTCTAATGCTCTATCTCTCGGGTATAACGGAACAATGTTTTCTCCTGCGCCAATATTCTGTCTGGTATCGTAAAAGGCATCATGTCTGATAAATCCATAAAAACTGACTTTAACAGCAGGTTCTTTTTTAAGTTCCGAAGTTTTAGTCTGAATGAGCGAAAGCGAATCAGATGGAAGTTTCTGACCCGTATTTTGTTGAGCCGCAATCTGAAAAGTCGACAGCAAGCCCACAGCCACTAATAATTGCGTTATCTTTTTATCCATTAGTATTTAATTTTTGTTTTTCTCAATGCTTCGCTTTCAAACATACAATTATTTACAACACTAACAAGTGTTAGTTAGTCTTAACAACGAAAAACTACTTTATTAAATAAATAA
>DKLU01000125.1:11488-16663 GCA_002455915.1 Chryseobacterium sp. UBA6632 | reverse complement strand
TTCGTATCGAAAATATATTACAGATTATAAGTTAAGACTCATTGAAAGAAGGATTCAGTCAGGGCAAAGGACCATGAAGCAAATCGCTTTTGAGTTTGGTTTTACGGATGAAAGTCATTTAACCAATTATTTTAAAAAGTTAATGAAAGTAAGTCCAACGAATTATAAATTTCAACAGGCTTTATAGTTTCAATTAAAATTAAACCTTACGATTAAATTTCATATTCCAAAAGTTTTTAAAACCGAAAATCTTATGGAAATTTGCAAAAAATTAAATTTAATGAAGGTAATAGATATTGAAAGCTGGAACAGAAAGGAACATTTTGAATTTTTTTCTAAAATGAAAAGTCCTTATTTCGGTTTTACAACGGAGGTGGATTGCACAAAAGCGTATGAAAAAGCAAAAGAAAACGGAATTTCTTTTTTTGCCTATTATCTTTACAAATCTATGGTGGCGATCAATTCTGTTGATGAATTGAAATTACGAATTGTAGACGGTGAGGTTATTCAGTTTGATGAAGTTCATGTCGGAAGTACGATTGGAAGGAAAGACGGAACTTTTGGTTTTTCATTTTTTCATTATTCAGAAGATTTTGAAACGTTTAATGAGAGATTGAAGGATCAAATAAAAACAGTTCAGAATTCAACTGGATTAGGAATTAGTAATGATGTTTTGCCGATCAATCATATCAGACACACCACGATCCCTTGGAGTTCGTTTACTACAATTTTACATCCTACCAATTTTGATCCTAAAGAATATATTCCGAAAATTGCATTTGGAAAATTCAGCGTTAAAGATGGTAAAAAGATGATGCCGGTTTCTATTGAAGCGCATCACGGTTTGGCAGATGGTCTTCATTTGGCAAAATATTTTGAAGCTTTTCAGAAGGAATTAGATAAATAATTTTTCAATAATTATAAACGATATCAAATTAAAAGATTGCTTTATCAAATTAAATTGGTAAAGCAATTTTTTGTAATTACCAGTTACTCAAACCATTTTCAAGCGCCTTAGCATAATTTTCTTCATCAAAAGAATAGAGATCTGGAGCTTTATGAGCGCCGCCAGTTCTTCGCTCGTCTAATTTTTTTAGAATTCCTAAATTTTTAATTTTTCGATAAAAATTTCCTCTGTTAAGTTCTTTTCCGAGAATAACTTCGTATAATTTTTGCAATTCAGAAAGTGTAAATTTTTCAGGTAATAAATTGAATCCGATAGGTTTATGAGAAATTTTCTCTCTTAAAGTTAATAATGCTTTTTCGATAATCTCACGGTGATCCATCGCTAATTCGATATTGGGAAGCTCACTTAAATAAATCCATTCACAGCTTTCACTGAATTCATCAGCAATCAGATTAAAACGATCCGGATTGTAAAGAGCATAATATCCAATAGTTACGAATCTCTGCTTGTGAAAAAGAGTTTCATCAAAATCTTCAAAATAAAATTCACTTCTGTTTTTCTTTCCAAAAACGGCAAATTCTTCCAGATAAACTTCTGTAATTCCGGCTCTGTCTTTCAAAATTCTCACCACCGCATCGTCTAAATCTTCATCCTTTCGCACATAACCGCCCGGCAAAAACCATTGCTTTCTGTAATTCATCTTTAAAAGCAAAACTTTAAGCTCGTTTTGATCGAAACCAAAAATTACAGGATCGGCAGAAAGATGAGGGATAAAAATTTCTTTTGCCTCAATCGATTTTTTTAAAAGTTGTTCTTTAGAATCCATTATTAGAAGTGAGAAAAATGTGTATTTACAAATTTAGTGATAAAAAACTGGAGTAGACACCAAAATTGATGCCTTGAGGTACTTTTTGGGGAAATTTTAACGTGATTTTAATCATTGTTTCAATAAGAATCAATGAAAAATATTTTATTATTCGAAATTTATTTAAATGTAAAACAGTTAGTTACATTAAATATTAAGAAAATTTAATATTTTTTTTGGTGAATCCGATGAAAGAATGTAGTATTGTAATGCTTCGTATTGAAGCAATGAAAATGAACACTTTTTTGAATCTGAATTTATTCGAATCGTACTCTTTCCAGAGAGTATATTTTGGTTGAAAATGATGAAAAATCACTCAATTAAATAAAAATATTGCTTGAAGCTGATAAGGTTTCTCCCAATATCAATGTAATGATGATACAATGCTGCTGATAAACCGGCTTTAGAAAAACAATCAATCCGGTGCTGATGAAAAAATAAAGTCCATCCAATGATTTTTTTGGATGCAGGATATTCCTATGTCTTTATTTAAAACAAAAACAACAACTTAAGAAACAACAAAGAAGAAATTATACTAACTAACTGTACGATGAGAAAATCAACTTTAAAAATTTCAGCATTAGGGCTAATGCTTTCTTTTGCCGTAGCTTTTGGGCAGGAAACTGACAGCCTCGCGGTGAAAAACGCTTTGAAAGAAGCTTCAAAAACTGAAGAAGGCGTAAAGACCGTTACGACTTCATCCAAAGAAGACAACAACCGAAATGTGATGCTTAACGCAGCCAACAACACGAGCCCAAGAGATGTAAATATCGGTTTGCCGGCGACGGTTGGAGGAATCACCATCCTTGAAAATGATCTTCCTGCCGTTTACTTTTTCTGGCCGGAACTTCCTAGCAAAACATGGAGACAAAGCGTAGGTTTAGAAAGAACGGGGCTTTTAAAAATGGATCAGCTAGCCAATACAATGGGCGATCTTGGTTTCGCGGTAAACTCTTATTCTCAAACGGGGACTAAAGATTTTAAACTGAAAGGAAAATTCACGACGAGTACTTTTGGATGGTTACAAGGCGATGTCAATGTCTCCGGACCGATTACTAAAAACGGTTGGACGTACACGGTTGGTGCTTTTGCCAATTACGATCCAAGTACTTTTAAACTTGGCTTTGCCAGAAATGTTGATGAAACAAAAATTTTCAGAGCGGGTGCTACGAAATATTTTAAAGATGACAGAGGTCGAATTTCATTTTTATATAAATATTCAGACTCTTATAATGTAGGAAATTATGCGGTTTTCCAATATGGTGAAAACGGTAAAGTAACTGAGCTTGATAACTTTAAAATCGGTAGAGATTCTTACGTTGTAAATGACGGACAGATCAGAATGAAAGATATTCTGACAGGACAAGATTATTGGTCAGGAATGAGCGGTAATGACAACAGTTCTAAAGCTCATAATATCGATATCTTAGGTAATTATCTGTTAAACAACGGGTGGAATTTCAAATTTTCAACAAGAGCACACTTTGCGAATGTTAAAATGGCGAATATCATCCCTTTGAGTATTTTTAATGCAGATTCTTCGGCGGGTTATACGCTGGCTTCAAACGGTCAGGCATATTCCGGTGCTGTGGGAACGCAATTGGCAATGTATACTCCTAAAACACCGATCACGAATATTGCAGGTCGTTTTTCATTAAATAAGCAAATCGGCAATCACAATGTAACAGTTGGAATTTTAGAACAGTTTTATAATATTGATAAATTCACATCCAACAGATCATTTTTCTTCCAAACGGTTGGTGCGCAGCCTGAAAGATTAATTGGGCCGTCAACCGATGCAAACGGTTTCTATAATTACAATGTCGGAGGAGAATTCCACAGCGGAACTGAAAATAAACTATCCGTTTACGCTTCTGATGATTGGAAGGTATCTGATAATTTTAACCTAAGCTACGGGCTTCATTTAAGAAATCATATCATTGATGGTGAGTTTTCTATGACGCCGAGATCACCTAATTTTGTTTTTGGAGCCAATGATTTCCAAAACATCAATGAAAGTTGGTTTCATGTTGGCGGAAGCGTAAATGCTACCTATAATATCAGCAAAAACTTCGGTGTTTTAGCAAATTTCCTTTATACTGAAGAAAACAGAAGACTGGAGAGTTATTCTCAGCCATTTACTCCGGATATGAAGAAAATCAGAAGTCCTTTGGGGGCGATCGGAGTTTTCTGGAATACAGATTTTATTCAATTGATTTCTCAGGCAACTTGGTTAACAAAAAATGGATATTTAGGAAGATATAATCTTGTAAACCCGAACAACAGCACACAGGTTGAAGTGGCGAGTGTAGATTATAGCATCCAGACTTTGGGTTGGACAACGGATTTTGTTTTGAAACCTTTCAAGGGATTTAACTTTCATTATTTAATTACATTCCAAAATCCGGTGTATAAAGATTTTGCTTTCAGTGCATTTGGCGAAAATTATAATTATGCTGATAAAAATGTATTGGGTGTTTCTAAAGTTTTAATGGAGATCGATCCAAGTTATACCATCGATAAATGGAGATTTTGGGCAAGTTTCAGATATTTCTCAAAACAATATGCGAATCTTACCAATGCTTTATACTTCGCACCAAGATGGGAAACTTTCGGTGGGGTAAGTTATACGGTTAATAAAAATATCAATGTTGGCGCAACGGTTATCAACTTCCTAAATCAAAGAGGAGCCAGTGGAACCATCAACGGTGCTGAATTGATTACCGATGCAAGTCCATTCTACGGAAAATTGTTGACGGGAACGTACATTATGCCATTAACAGGTCAATTCTCAGTAAGCTTTAATTTCTAAAATGTAAACAATGAAAAGAACGGTTTTAAATGTTGCTGCATTATTTTTAGGAGTAACAGCATTTGCACAAAATATTCAGACAGTTACGAATTCTAAAGGTCCTGTTTTGGGATATTCTACAGATTCAGGTGTGAAAATCTTAACTGTTGGTGGAAATAAATTTAAAGATTTAAACAGAAACGGAAAACTCGATAAATACGAAGACTGGAGACTTCCGGTTGATGAAAGAGCGAAAGATTTAGCTTCAAAAATGTCTATCGAACAGATTGCAGGCTTAATGCTATACAGCGGTCATCAATCGGTTCCGGCGCCTGCAGATGGTTTCAGAGCAGGAAAATATAACGGAATGCTGTATAAAGAAAGCGGCGCAAAAGCTTCTGATTTAACAGACCAGCAAAAAAAATTTTTAAAGGAAGATAACCTTCGTCACGTTTTGGTAACAACGGTTGAATCTCCTGCAATTGCCGCACAATGGAGCAACAATATTCAGGCTTATATTGAAGGTTTGGGATTGGGGATTCCTGCGAACAACAGTACAGACCCGAGACATTCTGCAACCGTAACAGCCGAATTTAATGAAGGAGCAGGCGG
>DKLU01000125.1:0-11371 GCA_002455915.1 Chryseobacterium sp. UBA6632 | reverse complement strand
TCTTTGGCCGGATGGTCTGGCGATGGGTGCCACTTTCGACCCGGAATTGGTTAAAAAATTCGGAAACATCGCTGCTCAGGAATACAGAGCATTGGGAATCTCAACAGCATTATCTCCACAAATCGATTTAGGAACAGAACCTCGTTGGTACAGAATCGCTTACGTCTTTTCTGAAAGTCCGGAATTAACGGCGGATTTAGGAAGAGGTTACATCGATGGTTTCCAAACCACTTCTGGCAGCAAAAACGGTTGGGGAAACAAAAGTGTGAATGCAATGGTAAAACACTGGCCGGGAGGCGGTCCTGAAGAAGGCGGTCGCGACGGTCACTGGGCGATGGGAAAATTTGCGGTTTATCCTGGAAATAATTTCCAAAATCACGTAAAACCATTTACTGAAGGCGCTTTTAAATTAAATGGAGGAACCAAAGAAGCTTCGGCGGTAATGCCTTATTACACGATTAGTTTTAATCAGGATACAAAAAACGGCGAAAATGTTGGAAACGGTTACAGCAAATATTTAATCACAGATTTACTTCGTGGAAAATACAAATATGACGGCGTAGTTTGTACAGATTGGTTGATTACAGCAGACGAACCAAAAACACCGGGCGGATTTGCCGGAAAACCTTGGGGCGCAGAAAAATTATCAATCGCGGAACGTCATTACAAAGTGTTGGAAGCGGGTGTTGACCAATTTGGAGGAAATAATGACAAAGGACCTGTTTTGGAAGCTTATCAAATGGGTGTAAAAGAACACGGAGAAAAGGCTTATCGTGCAAAATTTGAGCAGTCTGCAGTTCGTTTGTTGAGAAATTTCTTTAGAACAGGATTGTTTGAAAACCCTTACGTCAACGTAGAAGAAACCAAGAAAATCGTTGGTAATCCTGAATTTATGAAAGCAGGTTACGAAGCTCAGGTAAAATCTATCGTGCTATTGAAAAACAAAGCGAATATTCTTCCAATTAAAGAAAGAAAAACGGTTTACATTCCGAAAAGATATTCTCCGGCAACGTTCAACTGGTGGGGGATTTACACGGCTCCTACTTTGGATTTCCCTGTTGATATCGAAAAAATCAAAAAACATTATAACGTAACCGAAGACCCTACAAAAGCGGATTTTGCATTGGTTTTTGTTAAAAGTCCGCACAGTGAAGAAGGCGGTTACAGCGACATCGATGCTAAAGAAGGCGGAAACGGTTACCTTCCGATTTCTCTTCAATACCAGACTTACACAGCCACAGAAGCCCGTGAAAAAAGTATCGCAGCGGGAGATCCTGTTGTTGCACCCAACGTACACGACAGAACTTTCAAAAATAAAACTTCAACGGTGACCAACTTTACAGATTTGTTGACCATTGAAAATACATACAAAGCAATGAACGGAAAACCTGTGATTGTTTCTGTAACGGCTTCAAAACCGATGATATTCAACGAATTTGAAGGTCACGCTGATGCGATTTTAATGAATTTCAATGTATCCAATCAAGCGGTAGTTGATATCGTAACAGGAAAATACGAGCCTTCAGGATTACTTCCTTTACAAATGCCTGCAAATATGGCGACGGTTGAAAAGCAGAAAGAAGACGTACCTTACGATATGGAAACACACAAAGATTCCGAAGGTCACAACTACGATTTCGGATACGGAATGAACTGGTCTGGCGTGATTAAAGACGCAAGAACAGAGAAATATAAAAAGTAATTGAAAAGATTCTGAGTCTGTTTTGTACGGGCTCAGAATTTTATTTTTTGAATTAAAAAACTGTTTGATTTTAAACCGCAAAAGTCCCAAAAGATTAAAAGCTTTAAATAATAATCCTAAAAGTTCGCAATATTTAAAATCTATGATTTTCAAACTAATGTGTTCTAATATTTTCAAAGTATTTAAACTTAAATCTAATGTGACTAATGTGTCAAAAAACTTTTGTGGTTAAATCTCACAGTTATCAAACTAAAAGAAAAACAATGAAAATTAATTTCAAGACCTATAAAAAAGTTCAGAATCTTGCCGTTGGTTTCCTGATGATGAGTTCAGTTTTCGGACAGTCTCAAACCGTTTCCAATCAGGAAAGACCAAGAATTATCATCACAGCAGACCCGGAATTGGATGACAGCAATTCGATGATTCGTTTTTTGTTGTATAGCTCAGATTTGGATATTGACGGATTGGTTTATGCAAGCAGCGCATTTCACTGGAAAGGCGACGGAAAGGGTACAAAATGGTTTGTTCCGAGCAGAGAATATTCAAGATTTGGAACGGGAATTTGCCCTTGCGAATCCTGGAGATGGGGTGAAGATGAAAAATTCATTCACGATGCGGTGGATGCTTATGCAAAATCTTATTCCAATTTAAAAGTTCACAATCCGAATTATCCTTCTCCAGAAATTTTAAAATCAAAAATCAAGTACGGAAATATTGAATTTGATGGTGATATTTCTAAAGATTCAGAAGGTTCCAATTTAATTAAAGCTGCCATTCTTGATAACAAACCAGGAAAATTATACGTCACCGCTTGGGGCGGATTGAGCACGATTGCAAGAGCTTTAAAATCGATTCAGGAAGAATTTGAAAATACGACAGATTGGGAGAAAATTCAAACTAAAGTTACGAGAAAATTGGTCATTTTACCTTCGGGCGACCAAGATGATACTTACGCTTCTTACATCAAACCGAATTGGCCAAAACTGGATTACAGAGAATTTGTAGACGGACCAAACTACGGTTACACCGCTCCTTTGAAGGCGAGTCCTGAAAATGCAAAATATTTCTCAGCCGATTGGATGAAGAAAAATATTTCCCACAAAGGCGCTTTTGGCGAATTGTACAGAGTTTGGGGCGACGGAAAACAAATGGTAAAAAATGACATCGTCGATTTCTTCGGATTTTCAGGCGTAACTGCCGAAGAACTGAAAAAGCAGGGCTATAAAGTTTGGATGCCGTTACAGCCGAAAGGTTCTTTTTTAAGTGAAGGCGACAATTTTACCTTTATGAATATGCTCGGAAACGGATTGCGTGCTTACGAATCCGGTTCTTATGGCGGTTGGGGTGGAATTGAACCTGCTTCAAAAGCCAACTCCAATATGTTTTTCGACAACGCAGCCGACGGAAATAACAGCGCAGAAGCGATGGCCAATTCGATGGCTTCCAAAGAGAAATCGGAGAAAGAATTGGCTTTCCCAAACTTTTTACCACAAGCGATGAATGATTTTGCAGCGAGATTAACCTGGTCTACTACATCTACTTTTTCCAAGGCTAATCACGAACCGGTTGTAAAAATTTTAGGCCCGACAAATATCCGTTCTTCGGCAGGTGAAAAAGTTACCTTGTACGGTTCTGTAACCGACCCAGACGGAAATAAAGTGACAGTAAAATGGTGGCAGTTCAAGCAAGCAGGAACCTATAATGGTGATGTTGAAATTTCAAAATCAGACAGTTTAAATCCCGAAATCATTGTTCCAAAAACAGCAAAAAGCGGACAAACCATTCACCTGATTTTAGAAGCCACAGACAACGGAACTCCTGCATTGACGAGATATCAACGTGTCATCATCACGGTAAGATAATTTAAAAATGATTCATAATTGATACTAATAAATGTCTTAAAACCGGACATTTTTAGTCCGGTTTTAACGAAACTTATTTCTCTTAATGAAAATAAACAACGTTTATTCTTAAAATATTTCAACATTAAGGATTTAAGAAAGACCACAATTATTAAAAATAAAGAAATCAATAAATTGATTTTCATTAAGATACATTAAGTAAAAACTCTTTAAAACTTAATTTCTTAATGTTTAAAATTTAAATACACACAATTAAAATATGAAAATCAAATACACAATCTATTCATTAATGCTAAGTTCATTAATGTTTGCTCAGGAAAGTCTTGATTTCAGCGGAAAGAAAAACTTAATTTCTCCCGAAATCAATGGTCAGAATGTGACCTTTCGTTTGCTCGCTCCCAATGCAAACAGCGTAAAACTGCAGGGAAACTGGTTTCCGTCAAAAGGAATGGAGCCGGGTTCTGTGGATTTACAAAAAGACAAAGACGGAATCTGGAGTTTTTCAAAAAATGATTTCAATCCTGATTTATATACATACTCATTTATCGTTGATGGCATAAAAGCCAACGACCCGAATAATTCTTATCAGGTTCGTGATGTTTCATCAGTGATGAGTATGATTTTGGTTGATGGAAAACAATCCGAAAATTACAAAGTTCAAAATGTCCCGCACGGAACGGTTTCCAAAAGATGGTACCATTCAGATGGACTGAAAGAAGACCGAAGATTAACCGTTTACACACCTCCGGGTTACGAAAATTCAAAAGAAAAATTCCCGGTTTTGTATTTGCTTCACGGAATGGGTGGCGACGAAGAAGCGTGGATGACTTTGGGAAGAGTATCGCAGATTTTGGATAATTTAATTGCCCAGGGAAAAGCAAAACCGATGATTGTCGTAATGCCAAACGGTCACACCAGCAATGCCGCAGCGCCAGGCGAATCTTCGAGAGGGTTTTATAAAATTGATATGAGGACGCCGGATATTTTCAGTGGTGATATGGAAACGTATTTCAAGGAAATTATGGATTTCACAGAATCCAATTACGGTGTAAAAGCCGATGCCAAAAACCGTGCGATTGCCGGACTTTCGATGGGAGGTTTCCACTCGCTGTACATCTCTGCCAATCAGCCTAAAACCTTCGATTATATAGGCTTATTTTCTCCGGCGATTCTTCCTCCTGACGAAAAGAAAAGCCCGGTTTATCAGAATTTAGACCAAAAACTGAAAACACAGCAGAGCAATTCACACAAACTGTATTGGATTGCCATTGGAAAGACAGATTTTCTCTATAAAAACGTAGAGGAATACCGTCAGAAACTTGACAAAATAAATTTCAAATATAAATATGTAGAATCTGAAGGCGGGCATACGTGGAGCAATTGGAGAACGTATTTAAACGAGTTTGTTACACAGTTATTTAAGTAAAATAATAATTATTTGGACAGCTTACTCCGCCTGTAGTTTATCCTGAGCTTGTCGAAGGGCTCCCAATCTTTTTTGCGGACGATTTCAATCTAAATAGAACTTGAGTACAAGCAAAAAAGGATTTCCGCTCAAGTCGGGGTGCGTGAGATTTGCTGTTAAGAATTAGCAGAATGTTTGTCATTCAGAGCGAAACGAAGTGGAGCGTGGAATCTAAAAATTCAATTCGTGCAGAGATTCCTACGGAATGACAAACTAACTGTCAGTTTAATGCGGTCTTCGCTGAGTGAAACGCCTTTGCGAACGAAAAATATACAGAATAATTAAAAAAAATCTTTGCGCTCTTTGCGTTTAAAATAATAAAAATCAATGAAAAAATTAATTATAGCAAGTTTATTCCTTTTCGGTTTAAACAGCATCAATGCTCAAAAATCAATTCCATTATACAAAGGAAAAGCGCCGGGAACAGAAAACTGGACGCAGAAAGAAGCACAGCAATTCAATGAATTGTTTAAAACAGAAGTTGTTTTCAACGTTACCCAACCTTCAATTTTAGTTTTCGAAGCCGATAAATCAAAAGCAAACGGAGCTGTTGTCGTTGTTGCTCCGGGTGGAGGTTTTCAAAGTTTATCAATCAACCGCGAAGGAATTGATATGGCAAAGAAACTCGCAGAAAACGGAATTACTGCAGTAGTTTTAAAATATAGATTGTTGGAAACAAAATCCAATGACCCCGCAAAAGAAATGATGGAAAACATCAAAGACAGACAAGCTTTTGATAAAAGAACGGCTCCAATTAAAGTAATGGCAGGTGAAGATATCAAAACAGCAATTTTTTATGTAAGAACTCACGCAAAAGAATTGAACATCAATCCTGAGAAATTAGGTGTAATCGGATTTTCGGCAGGAGCAAGTGTAATTTTAGAAAGCGTTCTTCACAGCAAGGATGCTTCAACTTTGCCAAATTTCGCAGCTTCAATCTACGGCGGACCAAGTCAGGAAATTTTAGATACAGAAATTCCGAAATCTCCACTTCCATTATTCATTTGTGCAGCAAGTGATGATCAGTTGAAATTAGCTCCAAAATCAGTTTTACTATACAACAAATGGTTGGAAGCAGGACAGCCAACCGAACTTCATATCTACGAAAAAGGCGGCCACGGTTTCGGAATGGGAAAACAAAATCTTCCTGTTGACAAATGGTCGGATGTGTATTTGGATTGGTTGAGATTCCACAAATTTTTATAATATTTTAATTAAATCATAAAGAATGTATTGATTAAAATCTCATGTAGATTGAACAAATTTTTCAGATAAGTAAAATTAAAATCTGCTCCATCTGCATAATCAGCGAGAGATTTATAAAATCCTACCAGAAAATAATCAATAACTCTTTTGTGATTAAAAATAAAAACAATGAAATCAGTATTTTTTAATATAGTTTCTTTATTCGCAGCAGTTTCTGTCTCAGCACAGCAGACTGCTGCAATTTCTGAAATGGATCAGTTCGTAAAACCCCGTTACAGAGTGATTGTCGATAATGATTTTGGTGGCGACCCAGATGGGCTTTTTCAATTAGTGCATCAGATTTTGTCTCCTTCAACAGACATTCGTGGGATTATCGGTTCGCATTTAAAGCCTGGAGATCCGTTTGATTCATCAAAAATTACTGCCGAAAATGCAGTAAAAAAAGTGAGTGAAACCCTTGATGTGATGAATTTGAAAAATCAATTTAAAGTTTTTCAAGGTTCAAATGATCAGTTGAAAGATCTTAAAACACCAAACATTTCCGAAGGTGCAAAAACAATCGTTGCCGAAGCAATGAAAGCTGATGAGAAAAATCCTTTGTTTGTGGTTTGCGGTGCCGGTTTAACAGAAGTTGCAAGCGCTTATTTGATGGAACCAAAAATCGCCGACAAAATCGTTGTGGTTTGGATTGGCGGTCCCGAATATTCAGATTTAGCAATACCGCCGCCTGGTTATACGCCTTTGGAATATAATTTAGGAATCGATATTAAAGCGGCTCAGGTGGTTTTCAATCAATCTAATTTAAATATCTGGCAGGTTCCGAGAAATACGTATCGACAGACTTTAATGTCTTATGCTGAATTACTGAGTAAAGTGAAACCTGAAGGAAAAACCGGAGCTTATTTAACGCAAAAAATTGAAGATTTGATGCTTAAAACGCAAAAATTCAATTTGCTGGTTGGCGAAACGTATATCATGGGCGACAGTCCGTTGGTTTTATTAACGGCACTTCAGTCTTCTTTTGAAGCAGACCCATCATCAAGTAGTTATGTCTTAAAAAATGCTCCGAAAATTAATGATAATGGAGCTTACGAATACAATTCAAACGGTAGAAATATAAGAGTATACACTCATCTTGATACAAGATTGATGTTCGAAGATTTCTATATAAAACTAAAAATGTTTAATTCTAAAAAATAAAATATGAAGAAGAATGTATCCACATTAATCAAGCTTTCTCAAAAAGCAAAATACTCAGGATTATTCTTGGCTTTATTGGCTGCATCGCCTTTTGCAAAGGCACAGGATACTCCAACGCTAAGTGTTGACGGAAAAACGTTTAAAGATTTAAACAAAAACGGAAAATTAGACCTTTGGGAAGATACACGTCTTTCGGTTGACAAACGAATTGATGCCATCATCAAGCAAATGACCAATGAAGAAAAAGTAAATCTTCTGATTGGAACCGGAATGCCCGGAATAGAAGTATTGACTGGTCCTGTTGGAGATTCAAAACAAGGTTTGGTTCCTGGAGCCGCTGGTGGAACAGATTCTTTTGACAGATTCGGGATTCCTGCGACGATTGTTGCCGATGGCCCTGCAGGTTTGAGAATTCAGCCAACGAGAGAAAATGATTCAAAAACGTATTATGCAACGGCATTTCCTGTAGGAACGGCTTTGGCTTCAACTTGGAATAAAACGCTTCTGGAACAGGTTGGAAAAGCAATGGGAAATGAAGTGAAAGAATATGGTGTTGATGTACTTTTAGCGCCTGCTTTGAATATTCAGAGAAACCCATTGAACGGAAGAAATTTTGAATATTATTCTGAAGATCCTTTGATTTCTGGTAAAACGGCTGCGGCAATTGTGAACGGAATTCAGTCTCAAGGCGTGGGAACTTCTATCAAACATTTTGCTGCTAATAATGAAGAAACTAATCGATTAACCATCAATGCACATGTTTCGGAAAGAGCGATGAGAGAATTGTATCTGAGAAATTTCGAAATTGCCGTAAAAGAATCTCAGCCATGGACGGTAATGTCTTCTTACAACAAGCTGAATGGTGTTTATACTTCAGACAGTCATGATCTTTTAACTCAGGTTTTGAGAAAAGAATGGGGTTTTAAAGGAATTGTAATGACCGACTGGTTCGGAGGGTTCCCGGGGTTTGAATCGATTAAAGATGGCGGAATTTCCGACGTTGTAAAGCAGATGAATGCAGGAAATGACCTTTTGATGCCGGGAATACCTGCTCAAAAAAAAGTGTTACTGGAAGCTTTAAATTCAGGAAAATTATCCAAGGAAGTTGCCAATCTGAATGTGAAGAGAATTTTAGAATATATCTTCAAAACGCCAACTTTTGCACAATATAAATACAGCGATCAACCTGATCTGGCACAACATGCGCAAGTAACAAGAAATGCAGCGGCAGAAGGAATGATTTTGCTTAAAAATGAAGGAAATGCATTACCTTTTGCAGACAAGCAAAAAGAAGTTTCGTTATTCGGTGTGACTTCTTATGCTTGGATTACAGGTGGAACGGGAAGTGGAAGTGTGAACAACAAACACACGGTTTCTCTTTTGGAAGGTCTGAATTCTGCAGGATACAAATTAGACAAAGAATTGGTTGATTTATACAAACCTCACGCAGAAAAAGAAGCCGCAGCAGAATTAATTGAAAGAAAGAAAAAAGGAATTCTTGGGCTTCCGGGAAGATTGGGTGAAATTAAATTGGATGATGCTTTCTACGCTAAAAAAGCAGAAACTTCTGAAATCGCTTTCGTGACTTTGGGAAGAAACTCAGGTGAAGGCGGTGATAGAGTTGTGAACGAAGATTTCAACTTAGCAACAGAAGAAATCGAAATGCTGGACAAGATTTCTAAAGCTTTCCATGCGAAAAGTAAAAAAGTAGTGGTTATTTTAAACATCGGTGGTGTTATTGAAACAGCATCGTGGAAAGATAAAGTGGATGGAATTCTTTTGGCTTGGCAACCCGGTCAGGAAGGCGGGCACTCTGTTGCTGATGTAGTGTCAGGGAAGATCAATCCTTCAGGAAAACTGACGATGACTTTCCCTGTGAAATATTCAGACACGCCTTCAGCAAAGAATTTCCCTGGAGTTCCTGCTGAAAATCCTAAAGAAGTGACGTATGAAGAAGGAGTGTACGTGGGTTATCGTTATTTCGATACATTTAATGTAAAGCCATCTTATGAATTTGGCTACGGAAAATCTTACACGAATTTCGATTATTCTAATGTAAAGATCAGTTCGCCAACTTTTAATAATAAAATTGAGGTGAGCATTGATGTGAAAAATACAGGAAAAGTAGCTGGAAAAGAGGTTGTTCAGCTCTATTTATCAGCTCCTCATCAATCAATTGACAAACCAAAGGCTGAATTGAAAGCTTATGCAAAAACAAAAGAATTGCAGCCGAACGAAACTCAGACTATTACTTTAAGTTTAAATCCGAAAGATTTAGCATCATTTATTACTGCTAAAAGTGCATGGATTGCTGAACAAGGAAAATATAAAGTTTCAATCGGCGCTTCTTCGCAGAATATTAAACAAAATGTAGAGTTTTCTCTTCCTAAAGAATTGGTAGTAGAAAAAGTGCAGCATGTTTTTCCGGCAGATAAACAGTTTACAGATTTAAAACCGTAAAAAATAATTTAAAAACAAAAAACCGCCCTTATAAAGGCGGTTTTTTTATGCTTACCAGTTCTTATCAATCATATAAATAAGCTGGGTCATTACAGTTGCACCAAGCAATAATTCTCTTCGGTTCACCTTTTCAAAAGTATCTTCTTCCGTGTGGTGAATATCAAAATATCGCTGAGAATCAGGCATCAATTCGGCAGTCGGAACACCCATGTCATGAAGAGGATAAATATCTGTTCCCGAATATTTTTCATCAAAATCATACGCTCCATACGGTATAAAAAGATGCTTCCAACTTTGGATTTCTTTTCTTCTTAAATCTTCCATGTTTAATGCAACACCTCGCGGCGAAAAACCTCCGGCATCAGATTCTATTGCAAAAAGATGTCTTTCCTTTTTTTCTTTGGCTATTTTTCCGTACTCAATACCACCTTTCACGCCATTTTCTTCATTGGCGAAACAAACCACACGTATGGTATGATTATTTTGAATACCTAAGTTTTTAAATGTTCTTAAAACCTCAATACTCTGAACGATTCCTGCTCCGTCATCATGCGCACCTTCACCCACATCCCAGGAATCTAAATGTCCGCCAACAACGATTACACTTTGATCTTTTTTACCCGTCAGTTCACCAATGACGGAGTGGGAGAGTTTCTCGCCCTTCATGCCGCAATTAGAATTTAACTTTACGGTCACGGTCTGCTTTTGTAACATACTTTCCAATTCATCGGCAGTAGTATTTCCGACGGCAACAGCAGGAATTTTATCAACTTTTTCTTCATAACGCATAGCTCCCGTGTGAGGAACATCATCAAAAGCCGAAGAAAGCGAACGAATGATCGCGAATTTCCCTCCTTTTTTAGCGGTTAATGCGGCAGCATTTACTCTGTATTTCGCCGCATCTCCATATCCGTTGAAGGTCTGAACAAAAGACTGGCTAAAAGGGTAGTTGAAGAAAACAATTTTGCCTTTTACTTTTTCTGCCGGAAGTTTTTCGTATTCTTCCATCGATTTTACCATGATGATTTCTCCGGAAAGATCTTTTCCACCTGTTCCTTCAGAGTTTCCTAGGGAAAGCATTTTCAGACTTTTCCATTTTCCGTTGGCGGTTTTTATCTGTAAAGATTCTTTTCCTCTTTCCCAAACCGGAACCATTACTTCCTGAAGCCAAACTTTGTCTGCCCCTGCATCACGAAGTTTTTGCTCTGCCCATTGCACCGATTTTTCATAAGCCGCAGAACCGCTTAAGCGGTGACCAATGTTTTTCGTTAAATCTCTTAACTCGGTGTATGCTTTTCCTTTATTTAATATTTCAATTGAAATTTTGCTGAACTGTATTGAATCTTCTTTCGCCTGCCCGAAAACGGCTAAGCTGAGAAGCAATAATGAAGTTCCTAATATCTTTTTCATTTTACCAATTTTTATCAATCATAAGAATCATTTGTGTAAGGGCAACCGCTCCCAGAAGGAGCTCTC
>DKLU01000489.1 GCA_002455915.1 Chryseobacterium sp. UBA6632 | reverse complement strand
AAAACTTTGCGTCAAAAAAAAATTATATAAAATTCTTTTCAAAATATCCATAAAAATAGCCCCAATAAAATTTAAACAGGCTCTAAGCTTTAATCATAAAAATGCCGGACAGTAATTGTCCGGCATTTCTGTTTAATTATAAAGTTTATGGTTATTTTTTGATTACTTTTTGTGTTTGAACAGAACCGTCTTTTAAATTCAATGATAGAATATAAACGCCTGTTTTTATTCCGTCTAATTGTAATGTTGAAGAAGGTTTGTCGATTACTTTTACGGCTACTCCTGAAAGATCTGTAAGCGTTGCACGTTTTACATTTTCAGATTTTTCGATGCGTAAAATATCTGTGAAAGGATTAGGGAATGCTGCAATTTTCTTCTCTGCTTTTGCTTCGTTTGTAGATAAATTAAGAGGTTCTAAAATGACAGTTACCTTCCAGCTGCCATCATTTACTTTATTATAAGATGCATCACAGCCAAGGTTTTCTCCACCCCATTTTCTCCATGCTCTCAATTCAAAATTAACAGCTCCTGTAAGACCATTTGCCAATGTTAAATCTGATCTGTTGTAAGAATATGTTCCTGCGTTGCTGCTTACCCCCGCTGCCACATCTGTTTCTGCTGTACCGTTGGTAGTACATACCAAAAGACTTCTTTGTTCAGACATCCATGCTCCAGATTGCGCGGTCATGGTATATGAAACTTTTGTAGATTTTATTTTATAACCTGTCGGTACGTTAACCGTAAGAGTTCCTGGGCAACTGGATGTAGAAGTATTGGTAGGATTATTATCACCAACATATTCTGTATTAATGTCTCCTAATGTAAATGTTACAGGAACTTCACCAGTGGTAAATGATTGTGACTTCCAGAATCCATATGATGAACCTCCACAATTTGATCTTATCCAAAAATAATAGGTTTGTCCTGTTGTTAAGTTATCTAGGGTAACAGACGTACTTCCTGCTGCTACACTTCCAGAAGGATTCGTTGTAGTTGTAGGTGGAGTTGGCGAAGTACTGTAATAGTACTGATATCCTGAAGAAGGATTACTCGCAGATGCCGTCCAGTTTACGGTAGCACTTGTAGGCGTTGTGGTTGCTGAAATATTGGTAGGCGCAAGGCAAGGGTTGAAAGCGTCTGCCGAAAACGCAAAAATATTAGGAATTCCTCCCGTTCCAGATTTTGTTACCGTAACACTTTGTATTTCTTTGTTTTGGTTTGTAGCGTCAATGGCTAAAGGAATTTGATATAATCTAGGATTTGTTCCGTTTCCTGATTCAAGAACGTTGTTGTTTAAATTAATTCTGCCAATTCCCTGGATAGCATAGTTGGTACCTCCGTACCAGTCTGAAATACTATTTCCGCTAAGGGTTTGTGTGGTATTATCGGTAAAGTTTACCGTAACGTCTACCGTACAAGCACCACTTCCTCCTGTTGCCAACATATAAAGGCTTATCGCTTTAAGAGGAGTTGCGAATATTAATGTTCCTGAATCTCCTGAAGCTTCTAATCTTAGAGAATTGTTTGAGCTGTAAGAAGCTAACTGATAAGTCAATCCCGGTGTTGAAGCTACTGCGGAAGTAAAGTTTCCGCTTATAGGAAGACCGTACGTAAGTGCAGTACTGCTTGAAGTAAGTTGAAAATCTCTTGAAATAAAGGCGTAGCTCACACCATCTACATCGGTACTTGTTGAAGTAGAAGCGGCTCCAACACCGTTAGCAATCACATCAGCATTAAATCCTGACTGGATTCCGATGGGTTGATATTCCTGAGCTTTCATGGTGTTGATAAACAGGCTGGTAAGAAGTAAGCCTGAAAGAGGTAGTAATTTTCCTTTCATAAAATACTTTTTTAGTTTTATAGCGCTAATATAAGCGTTTTCATGTAAATATTTCAATATATAACTTAAATTGATGTTAAATTTTAATGATATAAGCTGAATAGCTAATAAATTATAGTATGTCTTGTTTGTGTTGTTATAAAACCTATACTGAGAAAATAAAAACAGCCCACAAAAACTTGTGAGCTGCATGAAGATTGAAATTAACCCAATGATTAATTCTTAAAGACTTTCTTCGTGAAAGTTTCTTTTTCTGTTATTATTTTGAAAATATACATACATTTAAATATCTCACTTTTAAGTTAATAAATTTGAAAATGATAAAATATAAACGTAAAAAAGCCCCTTTAAAAAGAGGCTTATATCTATACTGTTAATCTTGGTTTCATCAATTTGGCGACTGTTGCCGTCCATCCTGTTTGATGGGAAGCACCGACTCCGCGACCGTTATCTCCATGAAAATATTCAAAGAATGTGATGTAATCTTTAAAGTTTTCATCATAATTAAATTTTGCATTTCCACCGTTGAAAGGTCTCTGTCCAAATTCGTCTTTCAGAAAAATAGAGCATAATCTATTGCTGATATCATGAGCGACTTCATCAAGATTTCTCTTGTCTCCACTTCCCGTCGGAAGTTCTACTTTCAGGCTGTTTCCGTAATAAAAATGAAAACGCTGCAAACTTTCAACAATTAAAAAGTTGATTGGGAACCAAATCGGTCCGCGCCAGTTGCTATTTCCGCCAAACATTCGACTGTCACTTTCTGCAGGCGTGTAATAAACCACATTTTCATTACCATGAACTGAAAATACAAACGGATTTTCTTCATATACTTTTGACATCGCACGAATTCCATATTGACTTAAAAACTCGTTTTCGTCAAGCATTCTTGTTAATACTTTTGTTAAACGGTTCTTACGGAGAATACTCATCAGGTGCTTTCTTCCGTGACCTTCCTCATCCCAATGTGAAACAAGTTTTGTTAATTCAGGTTTATTCTTTAGAACCCATTCCATTCTTGCTTGGAAATTCGGCATTTTTTCCAATAAATGATGGTCTACAATTTCTACTGCAAACATGGGAATTAAACCAACGATACTTCTCAATCGCAAAGAAACGCTGTCTCCATTTCCCAGTTGAAGTACATCGTAGAAAAATCCGTCTTCTTCGTTCCAAAGACCCTCTTTTCCATCACCCAGATTTTCCATCGCTTCGGCAATATAAAGATAGTGCTCAAAAAATTTGATCGCCATATCTTCATACACCTGATAATACTGAGCGAGTTCCATTGCAATTCGCATCATATTCAGCGCGTACATGGCCATCCAACTCGTTCCGTCGGCTTGCTCAAGGTGTTG
This sequence comes from Chryseobacterium sp. UBA6632, assembly GCA_002455915.1. Taxonomy (GTDB): domain Bacteria; phylum Bacteroidota; class Bacteroidia; order Flavobacteriales; family Weeksellaceae; genus Chryseobacterium. The sequence continues at coordinate 13,320 of DKLU01000489.1, read as the reverse complement.
TCCGTCCTGTAAAACTGTATTTCGGTCAAATGCACCGATATTATCAAGCCCAAGAAAGCCTCCACCAAAAATATTTTTGCCGTTTTTATCTTTTCGGTTAACCCACCAAGTGAAATTCAGCAATAATTTTTGGAAAACTTTTTCTAAGAATAAAAGATCGGGCTTTCCGTTTTGCTTTTCATCAATTTTAAAAACTCTAAAGCATGACCATGCATGAACTGGCGGGTTTACATCACTCAAATTCCATTCGTAAGCCGGAAGCTGCCCGTTCGGGTGCATATACCATTCCTTTGTTAATAAGAGGAGCTGTCCTTTCGCAAATTCAGCATCAATAATTGCAAACGGAACACAGTGGAAGGCTAAGTCCCAGGTCGCATACCAAGGATATTCCCATTTATCGGGCATGGAGATAATATCTTTATTATGAAGATGATTCCATTCCGTATTTCTTACATAATTGTTGAAGTCTCTCGGAGCTTCGAAATTCGGATCACCTTTCAGCCATTTTCCGACATTGTAATGATAAAACTGTTTGTTCCAAAGTAGACCTGCAAAAGCCTGTCTTTGTACATTTTTTTCATCGTCGTTCGTTACATCATTCTGAATTTCATTATAAAATTCATTGGCTTCATCAATTCTGTTGTTTAAAATTTCATCAAACTGAGAAAAAGGATTATCCAGTTCGTCGGGTGACAATCTGAAATCAAAAGTTTTAGATGCTCCCGCAGCAATTATTTCATCTACTATAAATGAAGCTTTGGAACCTCTTTTTTCAGGATTTACTGTATTGCTTCCGTAAGTGATATAATCGTTAATTCCGTCTTTGTAATAGGTATTTCCGGGATACGGGGAACCATATAATTTCGGAGCATTGGTTTCATTATCACAGAAAACACTTTCCGCATTCATATTTCGCGAATACAGTTTTTTGATGGAAATACTGTCGTGATTAATATTGATACAGCCTTCCTGAGCAGCATTCGTTTGACCTTTATACGTGTTATAACCCCATTTCCAGTTATTTCTGAACCAAATCGTCGGGATCACCACAATAGGCGCATCCATCTGACTTCTGTTGCAAACGGTAACGCGAACCAAAATATCATTATGCTCAGCCTTGGCATATTCAATAAAAATATCAAAATATTCATCGTTATCAAAAATTCTTGTGTCGATGATCTCGTATTCAGGTTCTTTTTTGCTTCTTCTGGCATTTTCAGCACGAATGTCATCATACGGAAATGCGTTGATAGGATATTTGTACACCAGCTTCATATAGCTATGGGTAGGCGTATTATCCAGATAATAAAAAATTTCCTTAATGTCTTCTCCGTGATTTCCTTGAGGATTGCTCAGCCCGAAGAATCGCTCTTTTACCCTTTTATCTTTCTTATTCCAGAAGGAAAGGGCAAAACAGAAAAGCTGCTTCACATCAGAGATTCCGGCAATACCTTCTTCACCCCAACGATAGGCATAGCTTTCGGCAGTATTATGATTGGCGAAATTCCATGCATCGCCGTTGGAGCTGTAGTCTTCCCGTACATTTCCCCATTGGCGGTTGCTTACGTAAGGTCCCCAGTTTTTCCAGTTTTTATCTTGTAATCTTTGTTTTTCGGCAATCATATTTCATCAATTTTCCATACGAAGTTAGTTTTTTTGATAAAAAATTCCAACTTCCCTAATCTGAAAAATAGTTAATATTGGCGTGGAAACCTTTTGTTTATCAGTGTTTCGAATATTAAATTAAATTTTTATAAATATTTAAAAGAAATGTTTTATCTTTGCACCATTCGATCATTCAAATATTGAAAATGTTATCAAGAAAGGTTGAGGGATTAGACCCTGTGAAACCTTAGCAACCCTTTGCGCAAGCGAAGAAGGTGCTACGTTCTACCAAAATTATTTTGGACAGATAACTACTGAATCTTTTTTCAGCCATTTCCTGTGGCATTTTCAATTGTATTATCAAAAAGTATAATAGAATTGAAAACAGAATTAAACTATATTAATCTTTCGTATCAAACAAATTCCGGTAAGGAATATCATATCTCGTTGAGCTATCAGCTTTTCGGGCAAGACTTGTTTTCGTCACCTATCATTTTAGTTAATCATGCTTTAACGGGAAATTCTAATGTTTCCGGTGATAAAGGCTGGTGGAAACAATTAATTGGTGAAGGTCAGGTTATTGATACAAATAAATATACGATTCTGTGCTTCAATATTCCCGGAAACGGATTTGATGATTTTTTAATTGATGAATACGAAGATTTCACGCCTTCAGATATTGCTAATATCTTTTTACAAGGGCTTGAAAGTTTACATATTACAAGTTTATACGCCATTATTGGGGGCTCTTTGGGAGGAGGAATCGGTTGGGAAATGTTGGTGAAAAAGCCAAATCTTGCCGAAATTTTCATTCCTATTGCCTGTGATTATAAAACCCACGATTGGCTTCACGCACAATGTCTGGTTCAGAAATTTTTATTAAATCAAGAAAATGAACCTTTGCAAAAAGCAAGAATTCATGCCATGTTGTGTTACCGAACACCGGAATCGTTAAATGATAGATTTCAAAATAAATACAATCAGGAAAAACAAAGATTGGAATCAGAAGATTGGCTGATTTATCACGGAAATTCTTTAAACGGACGATTTAGTTTAAAGTCTTACAAGCTGATGAATTATTTACTGATGAATTTGAATGTTGATGAATCTCAATTGGAAAAAATTCAGGCACGAATGCACATGATCTCTGTAGATACAGATTTGTTTTTCCCGGCTTCTGAAATTCGAAGGTGTTTTGAAAAGCTGAAAGAGAAAAAGGAAAATGTTTTTTATCACGAGATCACCTCAATTCATGGGCACGACGCCTTTTTAATGGAATATAAACAATTAAATAATATCATAAAACTTATTCTGAATATATGACAACATCAGATACGATAAACATTTATCGAAACAAAGCGCTGGTAAACTTTGAAGGGAAAGACTTTTTAGGACACATCGGCATCGATTCCCGAATTTTCAAAGTATTAAATGAAGAAGGAATAAGCGTTGGCGTAATTTCTCAGCAGGCTATTGAAAACGGAATTTCTGTTTTGGTAGATGAAAAAGATGCGGAAGATGCAGTGCGTGTGCTGCAGGAAGAATTTAAAAAAGAAAAATCGAACGGAGCGGTAAGCAATATTTACAATATCAGTAATGTGGCGGTTATTGGTTTCGTTTCGGAAAATTATAGCAAAATACTTTCTGAACTTCAGAGAAATAAAATATTTCCGCTTTTGTTGAATCAAATTGCTTCGGCGGGAAGAGTAAATATCGTGGTAACCGATAATCAGACAGAAATTGCAAAAAATATTGTTGAAACTGAAATTTACGGAAAACCGAAAGTCGTTCATTTGGCATTAATCGGTCACGGAAATGTGGGCGGAACGTTGGTGGAACAGATTTTAGATTCTGAACACGATATTTTGAAACGTAAAAGATTGCAGCTTAAAATTGTAGCGATTGTTAATTCAAAAAAAATGGCTTTGAACAAAGGCGGTTTTGGAAGCGACTGGAGACAGAAGGTTAATTATTCTCAAACAGATTCCAGCATTGAAAGCCTGATCGGATATGCAAAAGAGCACCATCTGGAAAATCTGGTAATGGTAGATAATACGGCGAGTAAAGATTTTGTGAAGCATTATGATGCGTTTGTGGATAACGGTTTTGATATTGTTTCTTCCAACAAAATTTATAATACGCTGCCGATTGCCACTTATAGAAATTTAAGAAAATCTTTAGAGAAAAATAAAAAGAAATATTTATACGAAACCAATGTTGGTGCAGGTTTGCCATTAATTGATACGATTAAATTGCTACACCTTTCGGGAGAGAATATCACAAGAATTAAAGGAGTTTTCTCAGGAACATTGAGCTATGTTTTCAACAATTTTTCGTTGAGAGAGGATAAGTTTTCTACAATCATCAACGAAGCGCTGGAAAAAGGATATACAGAGCCGGATCCAAGAGAAGATCTGTCTGGAAGTGATGTTGCCAGAAAATTATTGATTTTAGCCAGAGAATTAGACCTTATCAATGAATTTGAAGATATTAACATTCAGAATTTGGTTCCTGAAAATTTACTTTCTGTTTCAAAATCAGAATTCCTTTCAAGACTGGAAGAATTAGACGAAGAATATCAAAAAATTAAAGAAGATCAAGAACCGGAGCATGTGTTAAGATATGTTGGTGATCTTCACGGAGATTTACAGAAAGAAAAAGGCGAGCTTGATGTGAAATTGATTTCTGTTCCTGCTACTTCTGCTTTAGGACAATTAAAAGGTTCAGACTCTATCTTCGAGATCTATACCGAAAGTTATGGTGAAAATCCAATCGTAATCATGGGAGCCGGAGCCGGAGCTAAAGTTACTGCGAGAGGCGTTTTCGGAGATATTTTAAGAGTAAGCGAAACGAAATAATCAACGAACCCGAAGGGTTCAATATCAATAGCCGTAGGTGAAACCTATGGAAAAAAATAAAAATATAACAGTAAAGGAATGTATCAATTTGAATAATAATATTTTAAATTAATACATTTCTAAAAAGATAACAAGTTTATGAGCGATACTTTTCAACCAGAAACTAACAACGAGCAACTTTCAAATTTTGAAACGCTTGCTATCAGAACTCAAACTGAAAGAACGCAGTTTGATGAGCATTCAACGCCTTTATATTTAACATCCAGCTTTATTTTTCAGGATGCCGAAGATATGAGAGCAAGTTTTGCTGAAGAAAAATCTAAAAACCTGTATAGCCGATTTTCAAATCCGAATGTAACGGAATTCACAGATAAAATTGCTAAAATGGAAGGTGCTGAAGCAGGCTATGCTTTCGCAACGGGAATGGCAGCGATTTATTCAACATTTGCGACTTTGTTAAATGCTGGCGATCATATCGTAAGCTGTCAGTCGGTTTTCGGATCTACGCACACGTTATTTACAAAATATTTCCCTAAATGGAATATTGAAACAACTTATTTCAAAGCCGAAGATGCGGAAAATGTTGAAAAATATATACAACCGAATACGAAAATTTTATATCTGGAAACACCAACAAATCCTGCGATTGAGGTTTTAGATTTAGAATTTTTCGGAAAAATAGCAAAAAAGCATAACTTAATTTTCATTGTTGACAACTGTTTCGCAACACCATATTTGCAGCAGCCGATTAAATATGGAGCCGATATTGTTGTGCATTCTGCAACGAAACTAATTGATGGTCAGGGTCGTGTGTTGGGTGGAGTAGCAGTTGGAAGAGAAGATCTGATTCGTGAAATTTATCTTTTCGCAAGAAATACAGGTCCTGCAATGTCACCATTTAATGCTTGGGTTTTGTCAAAAAGTTTAGAAACATTAGCAATCCGTGTTGAAAAACATTGTGAAAATGCTTTAAAGGTTGCTGAGTTTTTAGAAAGTCATCCGAATGTAGATTTGGTGAAATATCCTTTCCTGCCCTCTCATCCAAGCTATGAAGTGGCAAAAAAGCAAATGAAATTAGGTGGAAATATCGTCGCATTTGAAATCAAGGGCGGAATTGAAGGCGGGAGAAACTTTTTAGATAAAATTAAAATGTGTTCCCTTTCTGCAAACCTTGGTGATACGAGAACAATCGTTACGCATCCGGCTTCTACAACGCATTCTAAATTGTCAGACGAAGAAAGAAATGAAGTGGGAATTACAGCAGGCTTGGTTCGTTGCTCGGTTGGTTTAGAAAATGTGGATGATATTATTGCAGATTTGAAACAGGCATTGGATTAATGGCGAACCCGAAGGGTTCAATAATAATAACCGTAGGTGTAACCTATGGGAAAAAATATAAAAAATGAAAAATTCAGAACAACTATACAAAGCATTATCCGAAAGAATTTTAATTCTCGACGGAGCGATGGGAACCATGCTTCAGCGATACAAATTCGAGGAAGAAGACTACCGTGGCGAGCGTTTCAAAGATTGGGAACATCCGGTAAAAGGAAACAACGATCTACTTTCTTTAACGCAGCCTCACGCTATTGAAGAAGTTCATAGAAAATACTTAGAAGCTGGAGCTGATATTTTGGAAACAAATACATTTTCCGGAACGACGATTGCGATGGCAGATTATCACATGGAAGAGTTGGTGTATGAACTGAATTATGAATCTGCGAAAATTGCAAGAAAAGTCTGTGATGAATTCACCGCTCAAAATCCGGATAAACCGAGATTTGTTGCCGGTTCAATCGGTCCGACAAACAGAACGGCAAGTTTAAGTCCTGACGTAAACGATCCTGGTTACAGAGCCATTACATTTGAAGAATTAAGAGTCGCTTACAAACAACAGTGTGAAGCTTTATTAGACGGCGGTTCAGATATTCTTTTGGTTGAAACCATTTTTGATACCTTAAATGCAAAGGCAGCTTTATTTGCGATTGATGAAATTCAGGATGAAAGAGGAATAAAAATCCCAATTATGGTTTCAGGAACGATTACCGATGCTTCAGGAAGAACTTTAAGCGGGCAAACCGCAGAAGCATTTTTAATCTCCGTTTCGCATTTGAATTTATTAAGTGTCGGTTTCAACTGTGCTTTGGGAGCAAACCAATTGACTCCTTACCTGGAAACATTGGCTCACAATTCAGAATTTCATGTTTCGGCATATCCAAATGCAGGTCTTCCTAACGCTTTTGGGAAGTATGATGAAACACCGGAAGATATGGCAAGTCAGATAAAGGAATATGTGGAGAAAGGATTGATCAATATTATTGGAGGTTGTTGTGGAACAACGCCGGATCACATCAAGGCGATTGCAGATCTGGTAGCACAATATCCGCCAAGAAAATTGAAAGAATTTGTATGATTTAATAGAATTTTTTCATTGAATTGATAGAAAAAGGAACGGTTTTTAATATTATCTTTAATTACATCACAAAATTTACGATAATGGAAAAGCCGATTTACCTTAAAGATTCAGAGGATGCAAAACTGTTTAATGAATTAAGAAAAAAAGTGAACCAGCGAGTAGAAGCCATTCCCGAAAACAGGGATCTTTATATTCAGATCAAAGCCATTATTTTGCCTTTGGTCTATTTTGGCTTATATGTGTTTGCACTTTTTAATGTCGATAGACCTTGGATCTATATTTCGAGTTTTGTGTTGATGGGGATTTCTTTGGTGTTGATTTATTTGAATTTAATTCACGAAGCTGCTCACAATAATATTTACAAAAGCAAAAGATTGAACAATCTTGTTTTGCAGATTTTCGATTTTGTAGGAGCCAATTCCTACATTTGGAAAAAAAGACATATCGCTGCACATCACGCTTATCCAAATGTTGACGGTTGGGATACAGACATCGAACAGAGCGGGCTTTTATTAATCGTTCCGTGGATCAAAGCAAAAGGCGTTCAGAAATATCAGCATTTCTTTTTCTTTTTGGTGTATCCTTTATATCTGTTCAATTGGATGTTTATCCGTGATTTCAGAGATTTTTTTGATAGTGAAAGAGTCATTCTGAAAACACAGGGAGCAATTCCGACCAAGGAAAAAATTAAAATGGTTGCCTATAAACTGTTCTATTTTTTCTATCAGATTGCAGTTCCGGTTTTGTTTTTTAAAGTGTCTATCGGTTTAGCTTTGGGAGCTTGGTTTTTGCAGGTGATTGCAGCAAGTATTTTTGCACTTTTTGTGCTATTGCCCTTGCATCCGCTTCCTGATAATGTTTTTCCGAAACTTGATGAAAAAAACGGACTTCCTTTTAGTTGGCTTCATCATCAGTTTGAAGTCACCAATGATTTACAGGAAAATAACTGGTTCGTAAGAAATGTGCTGGGAAATTTTAACTTTCACGTTGCCCATCACCTTTTCCCGAATTACAGCTATTTATATTATAATGAAATTACAGAGGAAATCGAAGAATTTGCTAAAGAGCATAATCTTGGCTACAAACGGTTTCCAATTTTCACCGCTTTGGGCAAACATGTGGATTTGTTGAAGCAAAATGCGAATAACGCATATTTTATTTTAGAAGAATAATTTGATGAAATATTTAAGATTATCGGGGCTTGAGCCTTTGATTATTACACCGGAAAGTAATTTTATCAACGTTGGAGAAAGAACCAATGTTGCCGGTTCAAAGAAATTTTTAAGATTAATAAAAGAAGAAAAATTTGCAGAAGCACTGGATATTGCACGTCATCAGGTTGAAGGCGGTGCACAGATTCTTGATGTCAATTTCGATGACGGATTGATTGATGGAAAAGCTTCGATGATTAAATTTTTAAATTTAATTGCTTCCGAACCGGATATCGCAAGAATTCCGATTATGGTCGATTCTTCGAAATGGGAAATTCTGGAAGCCGGATTACAGGTAGCTCAGGGAAAATGTGTGGTCAATTCTATCAGCTTAAAAGAAGGCGAGGAAGAATTTATCAAACATGCAAAAGCGATTAAAAGATATGGGGCGGCGATGATCGTTATGGCGTTCGATGAGGTAGGACAGGCCGATACTTATGAACGTAGAATTGAAATTTCAAAGCGTTCTTATGATCTTTTGGTTAATCAATTAAATTTCCCTGCGGAAGATATTATTTTCGATTTAAATATTTTCCCTGTTGCTACGGGAATGGATGAACACAGAAGAAACGCTATCGACTTTATCGAAGCGACAAGATGGGTTCGTCAGAATCTTCCGTATGCGTCTGTGAGTGGGGGAGTTTCCAACGTTTCGTTCTCGTTCCGTGGAAATGATACGGTGAGAGAAGCGATGCACTCAGTTTTCCTATACCATGCGATTCAGGCGGGAATGAATATGGGAATCGTAAATCCTGCGATGTTGGAGGTTTATGATGAAATTAATAAAGAACTCCTAGAATTAGTTGAAGATGTAATTCTTGATAAGAGAGAAGATGCCACAGAACGACTTCTTGATTATTCTGAAAAACATAAATCGGTTAAAAAAGAAAAAGTAGAGGATCTGGAATGGAGAACAAAACCATTACAGGATAGAATCACTCATGCTTTGGTAAAAGGGATCGACCGTTTCATCGAAGAAGACGTGGAAGAAGCAAGACAACAGGCTGCGAAGCCACTTCACGTTATTGAAATCAACTTAATGACCGGAATGGGCGTTGTCGGAGATCTATTCGGAAGCGGAAAAATGTTCTTGCCACAAGTTGTAAAATCGGCAAGGGTAATGAAAAAAGCGGTGGCTTATCTGCAACCTTATATTGAAGCTGAAAAAGATGGTTCTAAACCAGCCAACGGTAAAATTTTAATGGCAACGGTAAAAGGTGATGTTCACGATATCGGTAAAAATATTGTGAGCGTTGTTTTAGGTTGTAACAATTACGAAATCGTTGATTTGGGAGTAATGGTTCCTGCCGAAAAAATTATTCAGACGGCGATTGAAGAAAAAGTAGATGTTATCGGATTAAGTGGATTGATCACGCCAAGTTTGGATGAAATGGTGTACATCGCTTCAGAATTAGAAAGACAGAATTTAGATTTTCCTTTGTTGATCGGTGGTGCGACAACTTCAAAAGCACATACCGCTGTGAAAATCGATTTAAAATATAAAAATGCCGTTGTTCACGTTAATGATGCTTCTAGAGCGGTAAACGTTGTGAGTTCATTGTTGGGTGACAGAAATAAAGAATATGTTGAAGATTTAAAAAGTGACTATTCGGATTTCAGAGAAAAATTCCTGAACAGACAGGTTGATAAAGACTATGTATCCATTGAAGATGCCCGAAAAGACAAATTTAAAATCCATTGGGAAAATGAAGAAATTTTTACACCAAATCAATTAGGAATTCAGGTTTTTGAAAATCAGGATTTGAGAGAATTATTGCCTTTTATCGACTGGTCGCCTTTTTTCAGAAGCTGGGATCTGCATGGAAAATATCCGAATATTTTGGAAGATGAGGTTGTTGGAGCTCAGGCAAAGGAATTATTTAAAGATGCGCAGGTTATTTTAAATCGAATTTTAGATGAAAAATTATTAACTGCAAAAGCCATTTTTGGAATTTTTAAAGCTAATTCTAATGAAACGGATGATATTTTAATCTTCGATGAAAATAATGAACAGAAAGTAAAATTCTTAACATTAAGACAACAGGCTCAACGTTCAAAAGGAAAAGATTATCTGGCTTTAAGTGATTTTATTGCCCCTCAAAGTTCAGGAAAAACCGATTATATGGGCGCTTTCTGTGTAACGACAGGTTTCGGAACCGATGAATTAGCGGAAGAATATGAAAAAGCAAATGACGACTACAACGCCATCATGGTAAAAGCTTTGGCAGACCGTTTTGCAGAAGCGTATGCCGAATTTTTGCATAAAAAAGTGAGAACCGAATATTGGGGTTACGCAAATCAGGAAAATTTAAGCAACGAAGAATTAATTGCCGAAAAATATAAAGGAATTCGTCCGGCTCCAGGTTATCCGGCTTGTCCCGATCATTTGGAAAAACACGCGATCTGGGATTTATTAAAAGTAGAAGAAGAAATCGGTGTTTACTTGACTGAAAGCTTAGCCATGTTCCCGACTGCAGCCGTTTCGGGATATTATTTCGGAAGCCCGCACGCGAAATATTTCGGGTTGGGAAAAATTGCTGAAGACCAATTAAAGGAATACTCTGAAAGAAAAGGGATTTCTTTACAGGAAGCGAAAAAGTGGTTAAATCCTAATTTAGCGGATGGAATTTAATTCAAATAAAAACTTACTATTATAATTAATAATGAAAATCACTGATCATATAAAAAACGCCAACGGAAAAACATTGTTCTCCCTCGAAGTTGTTCCGCCACAAAAAGGAATCGGGATTGAAGATTTATATAGAAACATCGATCCTTTGATGGAATTTAAACCGCCATTTATCGATGTTACGACTTCCAGAGAAGAATATATTTACATTGATAAAGGAAACGGCTTGATGGAGCGTCGTATCACAAGAATGCGCCCCGGAACATTGGGTATTTGCGCAGCCATTCAGCATAAATATAATGTTGATACGGTTCCGCATTTGCTTTGCGGAGGTTTTACCAAAGAGGAAACAGAATATCTTTTGGTAGATTGTATGTATCTGGGAATCGATAACATCATGGCTTTGAGAGGTGATGCAATGAAAGGTCACCAATATTTTGAACCCACTCAGGGAGGTCATGCCAGTGCAATGGACTTGGTGCATCAGATCAATGATTTAGGTCGCGGAAAATATCTTCATAATCAGGATGAAGAATGTGAAGAGCATAATAAATTCTGCATCGGAGTGGCTGGTTATCCCGAAAAACACATGGAAGCGCCTTCAATGAATTACGACCTAAAATGGTTGAAGCAAAAAGTTGATGCAGGAGCAGATTATATCGTAACGCAAATGTTTTTCGATAATAAAAAGTTCATTGAGTTTGTGAAAAAAGCCCGTGAAATGGGAATCACAGTTCCGATTATTCCGGGAATTAAGCCAATTGCGACAAAGAAGCATTTGAAAATTTTACCTCAGATTTTTAAAATTGATTTGCCTGAAGAGCTCATCAATGAAGTTGAAAATGCCAAAAACAACGAAGCTGTAAAGCAGATTGGTATTGAATGGGCTATTAATCAGTGCAGAGAGTTGCTTGATTTTGGAGTTCCTGTATTACATTTTTATTCCATGGGAAAAAGCGACAACATAAAAAAAGTAGCTGGAGAGCTATTCTAATAAAGTAAAAGTGATATTTGATGGCCTTGTCGAAAGACAGGGCTTTTTTTGTATTAAAAGCTTATTAAATTAAGAATTTTCCATAATAGATTCGTCTCTTTTTCAATAAATTTAGTTAATGAATTAAATTTTCAATTTTATTGTGTTAAAAACAATATTTTAACACAATTAGTGATTTTTATTTTTTATTTTCATTTTAAATTCTGCTTTATATGAAAAAAATAACATTACTTATCGGGATTCTTGCGCTATCAGTAAACTTATACGCGCAGGTAGGTATTAATACACCTTTTCCCCAAACTTCATTAGATGTAGTCGGAAATGCAGCTTCTACTTCCTCAAAAGATGGCATTTCGGCTCCAAGGGTAACAAGACAACAATTAGCTTCAAAAGTTGCAGGAAATTACGCTGCAGCACAAGTAGGAGCTTTGGTATATGTTACCGATTCTACAACTCCGACAGGAACTACGCCTAGTTTAGCACAAACAGTAGAGATTACAGGTGTTGGCTACTATTTTTTTAACGGTACAGTTTGGAAAAACGTAAACGACAACGCTGTTAATATTTATAATTCAAATGGAGTACTTTCCGGACCTAGAACAGTTACCACTGGTGGAAATCAGCTAAATTTTAATAACGCTTCAAACAGTAGTGTTGCTATAGTTACTAATGCTACTGAAGGTCGTTTATTGGCTTCAGGTGCAAATAGAGGATCTTTAGCTTTATCTTCAGGAACGTCTATTTTGAATCTTTTTCAGGATAATGCAGGAGTGGCTCAAATTACGACTACCGGTGCCTCTACAGGTATGAACTTATTTACAACCAATACTACTCCTCTCACGCTTGGTACCAATAATACAGCAAGAGTTTCGGTTACCAGCGCTGGAAACGTTGGTATCGGTACCACTACCCCTGGGCATAGGTTACATGTGGTTTCGGATGCCGCAGCGGTTAATCGGTTTAATTTGATGGATGCTGATGCTTCTATCAATCAGTATGGTATTTTAGCATTAAGAAATACCTCAGCATTAGCAACCGGAAATTTTTCATTATTAAATTTTACCAATAGCGGACCTACCTCAGGTGGAGGAAATTGGGGAATTGGAAGCATTCGTACCGGAGCAACTGTAACAACCGGAGCCGAAGAAGATTTCTATTTTGGAAATTCACTAGGTGGAAATTTGCTTGAGCGAATGAGAATAACATCTGCCGGAAACGTGGGAATTGGTACCACATCGCCTGCAAGAAGACTTCATGTAAATGCCAATTCTAATGCGGTGAGATTTGAAAGTCTGGCAACATTGCCTGCTAACACGGCTTCTACAGGGCTTGTAATTGATACAAACGGAGATATATACAGAAATAATACGGTATCTGTAGAGGGGCAAATCTTGAGAATAGGATTAAATGCTGCTACCTATGCTGTTGGAGTGGAAGCCGGGCTAAGATCAAATCAGAATAATACTTCTGCTCTAATGGCCAATGCTCCAAATGGGGCTCCAAATTTTATTAATACAATTATTGGGGCTACTATTGCTTCGGGAGTTAGTGTAGCTGCCGGCCAAGGATCACCAGCAAGAACAACAGACCAGATTACCCTTCAGCCA
>DKLU01000341.1:7796-10903 GCA_002455915.1 Chryseobacterium sp. UBA6632 | reverse complement strand
ATTTTCTTAAAAACTCGGCATTGGCGATGGCTGGTCTTACGTTGAGTTCGAGTATGATGGGGGCAACTTCGATTTTTAGCAATACCAATTTTTTGGCGAAAGATAAATTAGCCTTAAAAAATGTTCGTCTGGAAACAGAGTTTGAATATGAAGAAGGTGAGGTAATTGCGACGAAAACAGATTTGTTTTATATTGAAATTGAAAACGGAAAAATCACCAAAATTTCTCCTAATCAGCCAAATGCAAAAGCGATTGATGCGAAAGGATTTTTAATGCTTCCGGCTTTTAAAGACATGCATATTCATTTGGATAAAACATTTTATGGCGGCAAGTGGCAGGCGGTAAGAAAAAGAACAGGTGGTGTAAAAGGAATGATTGCTTTGGAGCAGAAAATGATGCCAGAATTATTGAAAAACTCAACGTTTAAGGCAGAAAAAATGATTGAATTACTGCAATCAAAAGGAACATCTTTTGCCCGAAGTCATGTGAATATTGAGCCGACTTCAAAGTTACAGTCTCTGAAAAATTTGCAGAAAGCTTTAGACAATAAAAAGAAAACTTTCGGGGCAGAATTGGTTGCTTTTCCGCAGCATGGCGTTTATTATACAGATTCGGTTCCGTATTTGAAAGAAGCGGCGAAAATGGATATCGATTTCATCGGTGGAGTAGATCCGTTTACGATTGACGGAGCGATTGAAAAAACGATAGATTTTACTGTTCAGTTGGCTTTAGATAACAACAAAGGAATTGATATTCACTTGCACGAATCAGGCGATTCCGGGTTGAAAACGGTGGAATATTTAATTCAAAAAGTGAATGAAAATCCTTCTCTGAAAGGAAAAACATATTTAAGTCATTGTTTTGTTTTAGGAAAATTAGACAAAACAAAACAAGAAGAAATGGCTGAGAAATTAGGTAATGCAGAGGTCGGAATTGTTTCTACAATCCCTTTTGGAAGCCTGATTATGCCGATTCCTACTTTGTACAAACATAATGTGAAAGTTCTTACCGGAAACGACAGTATCGTCGATCACTGGAATACTTTCGGAACAGGAAGTGTACTGCAAAAAGCGAATCTAATGGCGCAGTTGTACGGACAATCCACAGAATTTTTATTGTCAAGAAGCTTAAAACTGGCTACAGCAAACGTTTTACCACTTGATGATAAAGGAAATCAGCAATGGCCGAAAGTAGGAGACAGTGCCGATTTGGCTTTCTTGAATGCAAGTTGCTCGGCGGAAGCTGTTTCCCGAATTTCAAATGTAGAATCATTAATTCACCAAGGAAACGTGGTTTATTAATTAGCATTCATTTTCATAAAATTTACGTATTTTGGTGTAAATTATTGTGGAATGAGCCAGCCATCAGATTATTTTCCCATTTTAGGAATTCATGAATTTGCAGAAAAACAATCGCAGGGTTGTGATTTGTTATTCAATGAGTTGAGCGGAGCAAGATCCATCGATGAGCCTCATAAACACGATTTTTTTATCATCAATCTTTTCGAAAAAGGAAAGGGAAATCATATCATCGATTTTGTTGAATATCAGGTGGGTGACCATCAAATTCATTTGGTTTTTCCAGATCAGGTTCATCAATGGACGATTGAAAAAGAAACGGTTGCCTATCAATTAATGATCAGCCGGGAATGGTATGAAAATTTTCTTCCGGCGTTGAGGTTTTCGTCTTCTTATTATTTTCAGCATCCCGCTTTTACGGTTTCTGAGGAAATTTATCAACTCCTTTTGCATGAGTTTCAAGCCATCAAAAAAGAATTGCACGAAGAGAAAACTTTTTGGGAAGTCATTAAAAAAAGAAGTGAATTGATTGGTTTACTCATCAGTAAATCGGTGGAAGGAGCTTTTAAAGATTTTGAAGTTTACAATTCAAATCCAATTATTTCTAAATTTTTAAATCTGATTGATGAACATTTCAAAACGGAACGTTCGGTTTCTTTTTATGCTGATAAATTGAGCATTTCTGCGAATTATTTAAATATAGTTTGTAAGAAAAACCTTAATGCATCGGCTTCATCATTAATTCAGGACAGAATTTTACTGGAAGCAAAACGTTTATTAAAAGTTTCTGAAATGACGGTGAAAGATATTGTTTACGATTTGGGATTTTATGATCATGCGAGTTTTTCAAAATTCTTCAAGGCGCAAACAGGAATGACACCTTCGCAATTCAAAGAATAATTTATACAAAACAAGACATAATCGATACACCTCCCTGAAGTTTGGTGAATGTAACTTTGTATCATTAAATTAACAAAATGCAATCACCCTATCAACTTGTGGCAAAAGGTAATTTTTTGCTGAAAAATGTTCGTCTTGAAACGGGTTTTGAATACGATAATCAAGATGTTATTCATACAAAAACAGATTTATTCTGTATCGAAATAGAAAACGGAAAAATAAAATCTATACAGCCAAATGATGCGAAAGCAAAAGCTTTTGATGCGGAAGGAAAACTGATGCTTCCGGCGTTTAAAGACATGCACATTCATTTGGATAAAACGTTGTACGGACTTCCGTGGCAGGCGCTTTCGCCCAAAAGAAGATCTGTAAAAGATATGATTGCTTATGAACAGGAAATCATTCCGGAATTGCTGAAAACTTCGGTGAAAAGGGCAGAAGAGCTAATCGATCTTATTCAAAGTTATGGAACAAATTATGCGAGAACACATTTTAATATTGATCCGACTTCGGGGTTACAATCTCTTGAAAATTTAGAAAAAGCTTTAGACAATAAAAAAGCTTCTTTCAAAGCTGAGTTGGTGGCTTTTCCGCAACACGGGGTTTATTATACAGATTCTGCACCTTTAATGAAAGAAGCGGCACAGTTGAAAAGTGTTGGTTTTATAGGAGGTTTAGATCCTTTAAGTATTGACGGAAGCATTGAAAAAGTAATGGATTTTACGGTTCAGCTGGCTTTGGATCATCATAAAGGAATTGATATTCATTTGCATGAAGCGGGAGAATCAGGAATTAAAACCATTCAGTATTTGATTGATAAAGCGAATGAAAACCCTCAGCTTCAAGGGAAAACTTTTGTAAGTCATGCGTTTGCTTTGGCACATTTAAATCAAAAAGAAGCAGATGAAA
>DKLU01000341.1:619-7653 GCA_002455915.1 Chryseobacterium sp. UBA6632 | reverse complement strand
AAAGTGGGAATTGCTTCATCTGTTCCGTTCCGAGGAAAAGTGATGCCAATTCCTACCATGAAAAAGCACGGCGTAAATGTGTTGATCGGAAATGATAATGTTCAGGATTACTGGAGTACGTTTGGCTCCGGAAATATGTTGCAAAAAGCTAATTTAATTGCTGAACTGTATGGTTATGTCACAGAGTTTGATCTTTCGAGAACATTACAGTTTGCCACTCAAGATATTCTTCCGTTAAATGATAAAGGCGAACAGCAATGGCCAAAATCGGGAGATGCCGCGAATATTGTTTTGGTGGATGCAAGCTGTTCTGCGGAAGCGGTATCCAGAATATCAAATGTTGAAGCGTTGATGAATGAAGGAAATCTTTTCTGGAAAAGTTAAAAAAGGTTGGAAGATGGAAGAATTGGGGAGGGAAGTTATTAAACTACAAACTTCCTGCTTTCATCTTCAAACCTATTCAACATATATTTTTTTTAATCCTTGTTTTTATAGATGAAAATCCCTCGAAATATACTTCCGAGGGATTTTCTTAATTTGATATGAAGAAACTAATTACTATTGATTATAAGTTGTAGTTCGTCCAACCAGCATACCAAGTATCATTAGCGTCTTTTACAGCACCTCTGTAAGTAACCGGAGTAAACCAGCTAGATAGTTTTGTGTGCGTAAATACACCACCTGTTAACAACGGAGAACCAGAAGCAGGAGAGAAGTTAGGCGTAGTACCTGCAGGAGCCCAAGCACCTGTTAACTTCACATCAGCTGTGTACTGAAGAATTGTGTTTCCGTTTGTGTTGTACCAGTTGGTAAGATCTGCCAATGTGTAAGACGTTGGAGAAGTTGTAGAGGGTCCGAATTTTATAGGCGTTGTATTTCCTGCTAAAATATTGTTTTGGAAAGCCAGGTTAGAGTTTACGATGTTGTTATCTGTTGGCGTTCCTTTAGTTGCATCAATGAATAAACCAATCGGGAATCCTGTGAATACAGAGTTGAATACAGAGATTGAAGAGTTTCTTCTGATCTGTAAAGCATGTTGGAATAATGAGTTGATTGATCCCGCGTTTGTGCTTGAACTTGTAGAGTTAATTGGCCCGATGATCGTCATGTTCGAGAACGTAGCAGATGTTTGTGGCGTAAGAGCAGATCCGTTCGCATCGTTATCAGATTCAAAAGCGTTTGAACCAGAAACGTCAGCAACCTGAGCATCTCTTACTGCAATTCCGAACTGAATTTTTCCTGAGAAACCGTTATCAGTATCGAAATCATCATCAAGACCTTTGTAAGAAATAAGGTGAGAACAGTTTACTGTACCCCCGAACCACTCGAAGCTATCATCATTAGCGTAAGCAACTTCTACATAATCTACCGTAGTTCCTCTACCTACACCTCCGAAAGTAATACCGTTAACCTCCTTGTCTGGTAAAAATGCATATCCTGCATATTCTACTCTTACATATTTAAGAATACCGCTGTTATCATCAGCATTTGTACCTCCGTAAAGACCTAAACCTTCACTGTTGTTGATACCTCCTTCGATTTCTCCAACACCAGCTTGGTTGTTGAAAGAAGCGTTAGTAGGAGCAGCTCCCAAGATTACCAAACCTGCCCAGTCACCTCTTTTCGGACTTGGTTTTTCAGAGGTAAAGATAATCGGGTTAGTAGCAGTACCTTCTGCCATGATCTTACTTCCTCTCGTGATGATTAAAGAACCGTTTTTATCAGCCTCACCAACGATTTTAGTTCCTGGCTCGATGGTTAAAGTTGCTCCGTTTGTTACATATACCAATCCTCTTAGCTTATAAATATTATTAGCTTTAAGTGTAAGATTTGAAGTGATTTTTCCTGAAAGAATCAAGTTTTCAGTACTTCCATTTCCTGAACCACCATTTTCTATAATAGTTTGTCCATCTTCTTCTATATTTCTACATGCGGTAACTGTTGTTACTAAAGTACCTAGCATTAAAGAGTATAAAACAAATTTTTTCATGTTATAAAGACTTATTTTTTTTATTAGATTTTGATTTATTTTTAATTAAAAGCTATATCCAAGCGTTAAACTGATGTTTGTACCTGTTAATCTGTCTATAGCAAGCGCGTCTGAACTGTCGTATTTTTTGTTGTTGTTCAGGTCATGATAAAACTTCGCACGACGGTTTAGGATATCTGAAACGTTAAGTTTAATTTCTCCTTTATTCTGCCAGATTTTTTTAGCCACCTGGAAATCAAGAAGTGGTCTTGGGTTTTCCCAGATTGGCGGAACCTGATCGTTTCCTACATAAAGAATTCTTCTTCCGATCATGTTGAAAAGTACCGTAGAGCTCCATCCAGATTTTTCAGTATCATACTGAAGACTTAGGTTAATTGTGTAAGGAGACTGCCCCTGCATTGGTCTGTCGATATTCGTTTCTTTATCAGACACTTTATTTTTAATTAAAGCGAAGTTACCTCCCAATGTGAAGTTCTTAAGCGCGCTCATGAAATCAAGTTTCTTTCTGAATTCAAGCTCTAAACCGTAAGCATCAGCTTTATCAACATTCAGATAGTTGAATGTGTTACTTGTTCCTACCCCAGATTGGTTGAAGTATAATTCGATCGGGTTTTTGAAGTTTTTATAGAAACCAGCCACGGAAAGGATCTCTCCGTTTCTAGGATACCACTCCCAACGTAAATCGGCGTTTGTGATCTTTGTTCTTTCGATAAATTTGTTACCGATAACAGTAGCTCCTAAATCGAAATCATAATATGCTAAAGGCGAAACTTCTCTAAATTCTGGTCTTACCACAGTTTGCGAACCGGCAACACGTAAGTTCATGTTGTTAGTAAGCTTAAATGTCATGTTCAACGCTGGTAAAAAGTCGGTTACACGAGTGTTTACAAAACGGTCGTCGCTTCTTCTTACGCTTCCTACCAACTGGTCGAAGTTTTCAATTCTTAATCCCCAAACTGCTCTGAACCAAGGTGTAAAGTTATTATCAAACTGTAAATATCCTGCGTTTAGAATAGTGTTAGCAATATATCTGTACTGGTTTCCACCGATTTCGTCGAACGTAAATTTAGTTCCATCTGTTCCGAAGTTTTCAGCATTAAAGATGGATTCAAAAGGCTGAGAAAGCAATCCTTGGTTGTAACCTGCTAATCTTACAGAGAAGGGTCTTGAGTTATAAATTCTGTCTTTCACCTGGAATAAATATCCACCTTTTACGGTCTGCTTTTGACCAAACATTTCGAAAGTTTTAGAAACATCTCCACCGGCGTTGTATAGATAATCGCTCAGAGTAGAGTAGAAAATACTTCCTGATTTTTGAGAAAGACCGTTAGAAATTAGTGCTAAATAAGGGCTTCCCGGTAAGTTCGGATATTCGTTATACTGTAAACGTTGTAATAATGGAATGTACTGATCCAGGATACCGAAACTTCCGTACCAGTTAACCGTAAGACCTCCAAGAGCGTCTATTTTATGCGTTCCG
Source organism: Chryseobacterium sp. UBA6632 (assembly GCA_002455915.1). Lineage (GTDB taxonomy): Bacteria > Bacteroidota > Bacteroidia > Flavobacteriales > Weeksellaceae > Chryseobacterium. The sequence continues at coordinate 4,183 of DKLU01000341.1, read as the reverse complement.
TTTAGCGTTGAATTGTAGAAAGTTGTTTCTTTAAATCCAATTTCTCTCGCCATGATATTTGTCCCGTTAATTGGATCAAATTCAAAATCTTTTCCTGTTCTGAAAGACATGTGGTTTACCGTATTGTTGGTAATGATGTTTTTCAGGGAAATTTTATTGTTGTTATTTAGTTTTAAAGTAAGATTTAATAAACCTCCTAGAATAACGTCGTTCTGATATTTTTCAGTAAAATAATCGAAGTTGGTATCTGCCTGTTCTCCATTGATGGTGAAAAAGCTGTTTTTAGATTCTGTTCTTCTTTTGTTGTTGGAATAGTTTAAAACAGCGATTACGCCTAAATCTTTTCCAAAAACCTTTGTATTGAAACCTCCGTCTAATTGTAAGCTTAAATTTTCAGGGAATCCTATCGTATTGTAGCCTAAATTTTTCACATATTTCTGCCCGATTGCTGTTTTAGCAGCATCATCCAAAAGTGTGAAATCATTTTTTGCAGGCATACCTGTAGGAAGTTTTCTGTATCCGTCATCAATTCCTAAGAAATCCCATTTTCCGCCTTTCTGCATACGGAACTCATGTCCCATTGTGATAGAGTTTCCACCAACACCTACCTGAAGATTGAAAAAGTTTTTATTAGGAATATCTTTCGTATTTACCTGGATCAATCCACCTCCCCATTCTCCACTGTATTCAGGAATGAAAGTTTTGTTGATAACAAGCGTTTCAATTACGTTTGCAGGGAAAAGATCGAAAGAGAACGTTTTTCTATCTGGCTCTGTACTCGATAGCTGAATACCGTTCAACATAGCCTGATTGTAACGGTCTGATAAACCTCTTACCACAATATATTTTCCGTCGAATAAACTCACCCCCGAAACTCTTTTCAGAACTTCTCCCGTGTTTCTATCCGGACTTCTTTTGATCGCTTCAACACCGATAACCTGTGAAACTACACCTGCATTTCTCTGTAAACCGATGGTTGAAGCAATGGTTTCTTTTCTTGCGTTGGATCTGATAACAACCCCCTCGATTTGTTTTTCCTTCGTAGATGGCTTGTCTAAAACAATATCAAGATGAGTATTAGCATCACTTTTTACCACAACCTCGCTGATCTCTTTTCTGTTGTATCCGTTGGAAGTTACTGTTATAATATAGTTGGTGCCGGGAGGAAGGCTGAGAGAGTAGTTTCCGGAAATGTCAGTCGTTACTTCCTGATCATTTACCTTTACTTTTACCCCTTCGATAGGAGTATTATCCTTCTCATCCAATACCCTACCTTCTAAAACCTGGCTTTGCGCGAATGCGTAGCTGGCAGAAAACAAGGCAAGTAGCATAATGCTCTTGTGGAGTTGTTTTTTCATTTTACTTTATCTTACTAGATTCTTTCGGTGCAAAGGAATAAAAGATTGACGGGGTAAATGGTTTAGTAAATTTTAATTTTTTTTTAACTAAATATTAAGAAAGGGATATTATTGTTAACTTTATGTGAACGATAATGCTTTTCTTAAACTGTGATTAAAATATTATTAACTTTGACCTAGTAAAAATTAAAAATGAACCAAAAGAAAATCCTCTTAATAGACGATGAACTGGATATTTTAGAGATTCTGTCTTACAATTTAGAAAAAGAAGGCTACGACATTTATACAGCCACAAACGGTAACGAAGGTATAGATAAAGCCAAAGAAATTGTCCCTGATCTTATTTTATTAGATGTCATGATGCCGGAAAAAGACGGTATCGAAACATGCCAGGAACTCCGTAAGATTAAAGAACTTCAGAAAACATTAATCGTTTTCCTTTCTGCAAGAAGCGAAGAATTTTCACAATTGGCAGGTTTCCAGGCAGGTGCGAATGACTATATCGTAAAACTGATCAAACCAAAAATTCTTATTTCTAAAGTTAATGCGTTGTTACAATTAACCTCTCAGGTTTCTGATAATGCGAAATTAATAGAGATTGGAGATTTAGTGATCGATAAAGATAACTTCAGAGTATCAAAGTCGGGGCAGCAGTTTTTACTTCCCAAAAAAGAATTTGATCTGTTGTATCTTTTAGCTTCAAACACTGAAAAAGTTTTCAAAAGAGAAGAAATTCTTGAAAAAGTTTGGGGGAACGATGTTATCGTGGGCGAGAGAACTATAGACGTTCACATCAGAAGATTAAGAGAAAAGCTTGGTATCAATACCATTCAGACATTAAAAGGAATTGGGTATAAACTTATTGTTTAATACTCAATTTCGTTAAATTTACATCAACCAATAAAAAACGTTGTAAAATTGAAATTTTACAGACTCACCCTCATCGCCTCTTGTCTTCTGACATTGGTGATGTTTCTTTTAGTGATTATTTTTGATTCACTAAAAGATATCTATTACAGTACCCCATTCTTTAAAATAGGCTTGTTTATCTGCCTTCTTGTGATTTTCGTGATCAATTACGTTGTTCTGGAATTATTGTTTAATTATTACGGTAAAAAGCAGGTTCGCGGTCTTTCGCAGCTTTTACCTCAGGAAATCGTAAACGATAATCACGAAAATATTACCATCAAAGAATTGGGAGAGCGATTTTCAGACCTAAATCAGCAAAAAGTCACAGAAATCGACATGATGAAGGAAATGGAAAGCTACCGAAAAGAATACATCGGAAACGTTTCTCATGAGCTGAAAACACCTCTGTTTTCTATTCAGGGATATGTTGAAACGTTGCGTGACGGCGGCGTAGATAATTTAACCATCCGCGACAAATATCTTGAGAGAATTGATAAATCTGTGGAAAGATTAATTGCTATCGTTACAGATTTAGATATGATCAACAGGCTTGAAGCGGGAGAAATTAATCTTACCGTTTCCAGATTTGATGTTAATCTTTTAATTAAAGAAATCTTCGACCTTCTCGATTTGGAAGCAGAGAAGCACAATGCAACGTTGCAGATACAGACCTTGCAGCCGCAAATATTTGTAGATGCCGATAAACAAAAAATGTCGCAGGTTTTTATTAATTTAATTTCAAATGCTATTCACTACGCCAACCGTCAGGAAGCAAAAGTAGTGGTAAAAACAAGCGTTCTGAAAAATAAAGTGTTAATAGAGGTCATAGACAACGGAATGGGAATAAAATCTGAAAGTTTACCAAGAATTTTCGAAAGATTTTATCGTGTGGAAACCAGCCGAAGCAGAAGAGAAGGCGGTTCTGGATTAGGATTGGCGATCGTAAAGCATATTCTTGAGGCTCACAACGAAAACATTACCGTAGAGAGTGTTTACCTTGAAGGAACCAAGTTTAGTTTCATGCTGGAAAAAAGTAAATAATTTTTGCAAAATGTAAGAAAAAAAAATATTTTAAAAAATCCTGAAATATTTTTTTGTCACATGTCATTTATTTTATATTTGCAATAGAGATTTATCATAATAATAAAGGCAAAAAAAGTAATTTAAAAACTGATATGGTTTACAAAATCCGCGTAATATTAGATGCGAAAGAAGATATTTTCCGTGATATCGAAGTTAAAGGAAAACAGACGCTATGGAACTTACATTTAGGTATTAAAAGTGCATTCAGCTTGCA
>DKLU01000341.1:0-430 GCA_002455915.1 Chryseobacterium sp. UBA6632 | reverse complement strand
GCAAGGAGACGAGCTTTCTACTTTTAACTTACTGGAAGAAGATGGAACAATAGTAAAAAGTGTTCCGTTGGAAGATATGAGTGACGATGGTGATGGCGAGATTATGTCGGATGTTTACATAGATGAGGCTTTTGAAAATGCGGGAGATAAGGCTCAGTTCCAGTACGGGCTTCTTGACCTTTGGGAATTTTTCTGTGAATTGGTAGAGGTTATTGACGAAACAAAAGGCGTTAATTATCCGATCACGGTTTACAGATTTGGAAACGTTCCGTTGAAAGCGCCAAGCAAAAACGGAAGCGCAGGAGGATCTAAAAAGAAATCTGCAATGCCTTTGATGGATGATGATTTCAGCTTCGAAGACGATTTCGGAGGAAGCAACAATTTCTCGGATGAAGATGATGATAATTTCGATGACGATGACGACGATGAT
>DKLU01000350.1 GCA_002455915.1 Chryseobacterium sp. UBA6632 | reverse complement strand
AATATCTGGAAGATGAGTTGTCTACAAATATATTATTGAGAAGAAAGTTATGAAATCAAAATCGGATAGTTTACTAATTTCCCTTTACCAAAAAGGAGACGAAGCGGCATTATCATCGCTTATACATCGTCATCAGAGAGAACTGTTTACATTCATTTTTTACAAAATTAATGATGAAGACTTAGCAAATGATGTTTTTCAGGATACTTTCATGAAAATCATCGTAATGCTAAAAGAAGGGCGCTATAACGAAGAAGGAAAGTTCATTCTTTGGGCAAAAAGAATTGCTCATAACCTTATCATAGACCATTTCAGACTAAAAGCAAAGAATATTAAAGTGTCGGAAACCACTTTCGAAACCGATGAATATTCTATTTTCGACCTGATAAGAGAGCCTTCCGAAAATATTGAAGACCAGCTGGTAACCAACCAAATACAGGAAGATCTTCTGAAAATGCTTCAGTTTCTGCCTGAAAATCAGCAGGAAGTGATAAAATTAAGGTTTTTTGACGGCCTAAGTTTCAAAGAAATTGCAGATCATACCGATATGAGCATAAATACTACATTGGGGCGTGTACGTTATGCGTTGATTAACCTGAGAAAAATCATGGAAGAAAATAATATTGTACTCACCAGGTAGATAATAAATTGCAAAAAGTTTCGTTTTAAGGAAAAACATCTTTCGCCTATGAAAAAAAATGACTCCTTAAAAGTGAAAACTTTGAAACCGAAAAAACAAACAATTGATTTTTTGCTAAGCTATTCAAAAAGTCTGGACGTATTAAAAATCAAGGATAAAAATTATCCTGTCTCCAAAAATTAAAATGATTAATTTTGTGCTGTATGAAAATTCAGCACATTTTTTTTGATCTTGATAATACACTTTGGGATCATCGCAGAAATGCCTATTTAACGATAAAAGACCTTTTCGAAAAAGAAGAAATTGGCTTAAAATACAATATAAATTTCGACGAGTTTCATTCTGTTTATCATGAAATCAATGAAAAACTATGGGAAGATATCCGCGACGGAATCATCGATAAAGAATATCTGAGAAAGCACCGTTTTTATGATACATTCAAGCATTTTACCGTAGATGATCTGGAATTATCGATGTATTTTGAAGAGCATTTCCTAGATAAAATTCTTAATCATAATGAATTGGTAGAAGGCGCAGAATATATTTTAGAATATCTTAAAGCTAAAAACTATACTTTGCATATTATTTCCAACGGATTTAAGGAAGTGACGGAAAGAAAATGTATTTTATCCGGAATTGATAAATATTTTCAAACCATTACCAGCGCAGATACAGTCGGTGTAAGAAAACCTCGTCCGGAAATTTTTGAATATTCTTTAAGCCTTTCCGATGCCACGAAAGAAAACAGTATTTTAATTGGTGATGACTGGATTGCAGATGTTGTCGGTTCTCAAAACTTCGGATTAGACGTTATTTTCTTTGATGTTTTAAATGAAAATCCGCAGCAGGAAGGTTTGAAATCTATTAAGCATTTGTTGCAGATTAAAGATTTTTTGTAAATTCTTTTTTAACGCAAAGATTTATTTTCTTTTGAGAATATTTTTAGTGAGCAAAGTAGTAATCAACAAAGTTGATTTGATGAAGTTTTGCGGATAATGTTTACGCTTCATCAGCGATTTATTGCCATTCTTTGCTCCTTAAAATTTAAAATAATGCAAATAAAAACTTTACGTTAAAATCTAAAAATTCCTATCCTTCAAAATTCAATTCCTAATTCTTTCCCAATTTGATATAGACCTTTGTTCCATAATAATTAACAAACAGTAAAAATTATGGAAACAAGATCAAAAATTACCATTATATTGGCCGTAGTCCTTATTTTAATCACTGGGTGTGTTTATGGCCAAGACAGAGCGATCAACCCAAATCAGTTACCTAAAACCGCAAAAACTTTTCTTTTTACGAATTTCAAAGGGATCAAAGTTGGTTCTGCCATTGAGGATAGAGAAATCTACGGAGTTGATGAATACAAAGTTTATTTAGCTAATGGAACAAAAATTGAATTTGACAGCCGTGGAAACTGGAAAGAAGTAGACGGGAAACATCAGAAATTACCGTATGGTTTTATTCCTACAAAGATTAGAAACTATGTTGCTAAAAGTTTTCCCAACACGTATATCATTAAAATGGAGAAAGAAAGATGGTCTTATCAGGCTGAACTTTCTAACGGAATTGAGTTGGAATTTGATAGAGAAGGAAATTTTACCAAAATTGATGATTAACCATAGCCTCCCGGAAGGAGGTTTTAATTTTATATCTTTGATAGAACTTCATATTTAAAAAGCATGAAAATTTTAATTATAGAAGATGAACCTGAGCTGAAAAATATCGTTCAGAATTTTCTTGAAGCGGAACAATTTATTGTAGAATATGCCGAAGATTACAGTTCCGGACTCGAAAAAATTATTTCTTACGAATATGATTGTATTCTTTTAGACATCATGCTTCCCAATGGAAACGGTATCGACTTGTTGAAAGAAATAAAAGCCATGCACAAAAAAGATCCTGTGATTATTCTCTCTGCCAAAGATTCTGTGGATGATAAAGTGGCAGGATTGGAAATTGGCGCGGACGATTATTTAGCAAAACCTTTTCATCTGGCGGAATTATTGGCAAGAATAAAATCTGTAATCCGAAGAAAAAAGCAGGACGGCGAGAATATTATTTCGTATAAAAATATTAATATTTATCCTGAAAGCAGAAAAGTTTTGATTAACGGAGATGAGTTGATTTTGAATCGAAAAGAATATGATTTGTTGTATTATTTTATGATTCAGCCACAAAAAACGTTACAGAAAACAACGTTGGCAGAAGCTATTTGGGGGGATTATATCGATCAGGCGGATAGTTTGGATTTTATTTATTCTCAAATTAAAAATCTTCGTAAAAAATTAAAAAATGTAGAATCTGAAGCCGATTTTCAGGCTGTTTACGGAATTGGTTACAAATTAATCTGATGAAAAGTTCGTTAAAATATTACACGATAAAATATCTTATTGTTGTCCTGTTACTGATTATTGCGGTTTGGGCAGCGTTATTTTATGCTTTTATTTTAGATGAAGTCTATGATAATGTGGATGATGGATTGAAAAACAGAAAGATCCAATTAATCAAAGCGGCTTATCAGGATGAAAAGTTGTTGGAAAATACGGATTTTGCTTTTAATGAATTTAAAATAGTTCCCGTTTCAGAAGCGGATTACAACAACCGAAATAAGTTCTACAACCGAACGTACTATATGGAATACGACGATGATGACGAACCGTACAGAGTGTTGGAGACAGGTTTTAAAGATCAATTTGGAGGTTATCGGAAATTGACGATCAGAACATCAACGGTAGAGGAGGATGAACTGATTTATGACCTGAGTATTGCTTTGGTCGTACTGTATTTCTTTTTGGTAGTTAGCATTCTTTTTATTAATGGATTTTTGCTGAATAAGGCGATGCGACCGTTTTATAAGATTTTAGACAAACTGAAAAAATATCAGTTTGGAGTGACTTCTCCACCGATTGCAGAAACGTATAAAATTTCCGAGTTTGGAGAATTAAATGTAGAAATTGATGAAATGATTGAGCGAAATGAACTGGCTTTTCATCAACAGAAACAATTTATAGAAAATGCTTCACACGAATTACAGACGCCTTTAGCGATTGTTATTAATAAGATTGATTTGCTGATTCAGAATGAAGAGTTGGAAGAGAAAAGCCTAAATTCTTTTGTTGAAGTAAAGAACGATTTGCTAAGAATGGTGGCCATTAATAAATCTTTACTGATGCTTTCTAAGATTGATAACAGCCAGTTCAATAAAGTTCAGATTGTGAATTTTAATGAAATGATCAATGATTTACTGAAGGAATATGAAGACTTTATTGAGTTTAAGCATATTGATGTGAATGTTTTGGAAAAGGAGAACTTCGTAAGTGATTTTAATCCTGATCTGGCAAATATTTTATTGTCTAATTTGCTTAAAAATGCAGTGAAATACAATAATGAAAAGGGAAATATCAATATCATCATCGATAAAGACCAGATTATTTTCCAAAATAGTGGTTCTAAAAAGTCATTGGATAAAGCGAAAGTTTTCAACCGTTTTTATAAGCAGAGTTCGGATCATACTTCGACAGGACTTGGACTTTCGATTATTATATCCATCATCAAACAATATCCGAATTGGAATATTTCCTATGAATTTGAGGAGGGAATGCATTATTTTATCATTACTAAAAATAACAAAAGCCTTTCTAATTGAAAGGCTTTGTAATTTTAAAGAGTTTCGGCGGCACCGAAGGTGCCGCCGAAACTTAATATTTATTCATAAAAGATATAGAAAATTAAATTCCTAAACTTTCTCTCACTCTTTTAATGGTTTCCGTAGCGATTACTCTCGTTTTTGTAGCTCCTTCCTGAAGTTTTGCTTCCAATTCGTCAAGATTGTTCATGTAATAAGAGAACAATTCTCTTTCTTTTTCAAATCTAGCCAAGATCAAATCCAAAAGTTCTTTTTTCGCATGACCATAACCGAAGTTTCCGGCTAAATATTTTGCTCTTAACTCCTCTGTTTGTTCTGGAGTTGCGATCAGTTGATAAATGGCAAATGTTTTATCTGTCTCAGGATCTTTGGGTTCTTCCAAAGATTTTGAATCAGATTCAATGCTCATCACCTGCTTTTTCAATTCTTTTTCAGGTAAGAAAATATTGATGATATTTCCTCTGGATTTTGACATTTTGTGTCCGTCAACTCCCGGAACATATTTAGTATCTTCCTGAAGTTCAGATTGTGGCAAAGCAAAAACTTCACCCATTTGATTATTAAATCTTGAAGCTACATCTCGAGCAATCTCCAAATGCTGAAGCTGATCTTTTCCAACAGGAACGATTTCAGCATCATACAATAAAATATCGGCGGCCATCAAAATAGGATAAGTAAACAAGCCAGCATTTACATCCTGCAAACGGTCTGCTTTATCTTTAAATGAATGTGCCAGCGTTAATCTCTGATAAGGAAAAAAACATGATAAATGCCAAGAAAGTTCACAGGTTTCAGGGATGTCGCTCTGTCTGTAAAAAAATGTTTTTTCGGTATCTAATCCACAAGCAAGCCAAGCCGCAGCAATCTCGTAGGTATTCTGTTTCAGTTCTCTCGCGTCTTTTATCTGCGTAAGAGAATGCAGATTCGCGATAAATAAAAATGATTCGTTTCCTTCCTGTTTTGATAGCTCAATTGCAGGAGTAATAGCACCCAACAAGTTACCAAGGTGCGGTGTTCCGGTGGCTTGAATGCCGGTAAGAATTCTTGACATTTGTTTAAAATTTATATTTAAAAATTAATGAATTGCAAATTTAATTAATTCTCTCGCGGATTGAGCAGATAACGCAGATCTTTTTAATATGATTTTAAATCTGCTTAATCAGCAAAATCAGCGAGAAAGAGAAAATCAAGGAATCAAAATTTTTTCTCCTCCAAATTTAGGTTCAATACCTAAAAGTAAATCATAATAAGCTTTCGCTTTTGCCAGATATTCTCTCATATTGGTTTTAAAACCTGCGTATTTATTCACATCTTTGGCGTTGTAGCCGAAAGCATCAATTCCGTTTTCTTTGGCTAAAAATACCGCTCTTTCGTTATGAAACTTTTGTGAAATAATCACCAGTTTTGTCTGCCCGAAAATTTCTTTAGCTCTTACCACAGAATCCAATGTCCTGAATCCCGCATGATCTAAGAAAATTCTATCTTCAGGAATGCCATAGCGCATTAAAGTTAACAGCATATCTTCTGGCTCGTTATAGTCTTTGGTGCTATTGTCGCCGCTTACGATGATATACTTTATTTTTCCGCTTTTATACAGATCTACCGTTGCCTGAATTCTGTTGTAGAAATAAGCATTCGGAAGACCGCTGTTCAGGTTTTTGCTGGTTCCGAGAAGTAAAGCTGTTTTCGTTTCGGGAATATCAGTGATGTTGTAAGAAACGTACGCATCACTGTTTTTCTTGATGCTGTAATTCGCCCAAGCAATAAAAATAATTCCTGCAACAATAAGAAGCAGGAAGAATTTAAAAATATTTTTAATAATTTTTTTCATTTGGTGTTATGTATTTTTAAAATTCCAATCCGTTGGGGAAAGCTTTTTTTCTGAAGATTAATAATAAAACTGCCCCTACTGTAATTGCTGAATCTGCTACATTGAAGATATATTTAAAAAATTCAATATGTTTTCCTCCAATAATAGGCCAGCTTTCAGGAACATTCCAATCTACCAACGGAAAATGAAGCATGTCAACCACGCAACCTCTCATAAAAGTAGAATATCCGTTTCCGAAGCCTACTACTTTAGAGATTCCACCGTAACCAATCCAACGATCAATGCTTGGGTCGTAAACTGTTCCGCTGTCGAAAATCAAACCATAAAACATTCCGTCAATCAAATTCCCAATGGCTCCGGCAAAAATCATGGCCATAGGAATCAAAAGATAATTAGATTCACCACGGTGCAGCCACTTTTTGAATAAGTAGATCATTCCGCCAATCAAAATAACTCTTACAATTACCAGGAAATATTTTCCAATAACTCCGCCAAAATGAAGTCCGTAAGCCATTCCCGGATTTTCCACAAATGTAAACTTGAAACCGGGCAACACAGAAATACTGTCGTCCAGATTAAAATGTGTTTTTACATAAATTTTTGAAGCCTGATCAATTAATAAAATAAGAAAGGTTACAAATAATATCTTTTTCATTACAGGTTCGTCTTTGGTTTGTCTTTAAAGTTTTTCTTGGTATTTTCTTTTTTAGCAGGAGTTCTTGGCTCGAAAATTTGAGTTTTTGCGCCTCGTGTATGAAATTTTTCGTAACGAATTCCCATATCTTTCATCACACTTTTCAGTGCATTCAGCTACATTTGGTTTTTTGGGTGTACAATTAGTGCCTCCATTTTTATTTAATTAATTTTTATTTTTTGGACAATTCATCAAGTCTTTTTCTGTCTTTTGCAGACAAATCATTCACTCCGTTTTTGCCCATTTTGCTTAAAAGCCTGTCGATTTCTTTCTCCCTTTCGCGTTTATCAGAATTAAATTGATCATCAATGGTGTAATTTCTCTTTTCATCGGGAAAAAATCTGTTTTTGATCTTTTCTCTGTTGAAAAATCCTAAAACGACAACAATAATAATGATTAAAATTAATAATTCGCTCATGGGTATATATTAAAAATTTGGTTTATAAAGTATTTCACGAAATACGATATAAACCAAAAATTATTTTAACTAACCTTGCGGTTATTTCTGCATGTTTTTCGCTTCAATGCTTAACGTAGCGTGCGGAACAGCCAATAGTCTTTCTTTAGGAATCAACTTGCCTGTTACTCTGCAAACGCCATAAGTTTTGTTTTCAATTCTTATCAAAGCATTCTTCAAATCACGTACGAATTTCTCCTGTCTTCCGGCTAAAATAGAGTTCTGCTCTTTGCTTAAAGTTTCAGCACCTTCTTCAAACGCTTTAAAGGTCGGAGAAGTATCATCCGTGCCATTATTCTGGTCGTTGATAAAACTCTCTCTGATTAGTTTTAAATCGTTTTCTGCTTTCTCTATTTTTTCCTTGATTACTGCTTTAAACTCTTGTAAATCAGCATCACTGTATCTTACTCTTTCGTCTGACATGTTCGTTTCTCTTTTTTAATAAAATTATGAAATGGAATTTGAAAAACAATAACTATATGTTAATTTTTTTCAACATTTATCTTAAAATTAACCTCATCTATTTCGATTTCGTTAAAATTTGAAAGTGAAGATACAATTTCTATTTTATTTGACAAGACTTCAGCCGAAATATATTCTTCATTTTTCTTGATATCATTCAAGAACGGAGAATTTTCTTCCAATGTGATGGAAATTCTGTCTGTCAGGTCAAATTCTTTATCTTTTCGCAGGTTTTGAACTCTGTTGATGAATTCTCTTGCGATACCTTCAGATTTTAATTCGTCTGTTAACGTCAAATCTAATGCCACAGTTGTTTTTCCATCAGAAGTTACAGTCCATCCCGGAATATCTTTTGTAGAAATTTCCACATCATCTAGTGTAATTTCGTATCCCTGAACGTCTAATTTTCCTTCTTTTTCTAAGGTGGAAATCTGCTCTGCACTAAAGTTGGCGATCTCTCCTCCAACCACTTTCATGTCTTTTCCTAATTTAGGACCAAGCGCTTTGAAATTCGGTTTTATCTGTTTTACAATTAAATCAGATGCTTCTTCAGCATTGATTAATTGAATTTCTTTAACATTTACTTCTTGCTTAATCAATTCTGAAACCGCAGCAATTTGCTTCTCAGTTTTTGAATCTAGGACAGGAATTAATACCCTTTGAAGCGGCTGTCTTACTTTTAAGCTTTCTGCACGTCTGATGGATAATACTAAACTTGTAATAGTTTGTGCTAAATGTGTTTTTTCAACCAGATCAGTGTCAATTAAGCTTTCATCTGCAACTGGGAAATCTGTCAAGTGAATAGATTCTGCAGTTTCTTTTCCTGTTACTTTATTTAAATCCTGATACAACTGATCCATAAAGAACGGTGCAATTGGCGCAGATAATTTGGCAACAGTTTCCAGACAAGTATATAAAGTCTGGTAAGCAGAGATTTTATCATCTGAATAATCTCCTTTCCAGAAACGTCTTCTACACAATCTTACGTACCAGTTTGATAAATTGTCATTCACAAAAGTATTGATGGCTCTCGCAACTCTTGTTGGCTCGTAATCTTCGTAGAAAGCTTTAACTTCTTTGATTAATAAGTTTAATTCAGATAAAATCCATCTGTCGATTTCAGGTCTGTTTTCAACTTCTTTTTCAGAATAATTGAATCCGTCAACATTTGCATACAAAGCAAAGAATGAATAGGTGTTATATAATGTTCCGAAGAATTTTCTTCTCGTTTCATCAATTCCTTCGATATCAAACTTTAAGTTTTCCCAAGGATTTGCATTTGAAACCATATACCAACGCGTAGCATCTGGACCGTAAACTGCTAATGTTTCAAACGGATCAATTCCATTTCCTTTAGATTTCGACATTTTCACGCCGTTTTTATCCAAAACCAA
>DKLU01000213.1 GCA_002455915.1 Chryseobacterium sp. UBA6632 | reverse complement strand
AAATCCTAAGTTCGCATTTTTCACATCTCTTGCCTGAGGCATTGCATATCCTCCTGCTAAATCTACTCCGAATTGTTTCAATTTAAATCCAACACCACCAGTAATTACATAAGTATTGTAAGAAGGTGTTTCAGGAATGAAATTCTCTTCGGTATATGGAGCTTCATCATAATAAGCACCTAAACGACCATAGATCATATCTGTGAATGCATACTGCGTTCCTAATCTGAATGTTTTAGAATTCTTAAAGTTTTTAGGAGAAATAGACTTCGTAGGATCTGATGGTGAATTTCCAACAGGGGCCTGACCAAAATCTAACGTCAACTGACTGTATCTTTCCCAACCGTGGTAATTGAAATCTGCCGAAACCAACCATTTTGGTGTAATTTTATAGGTTAAACCTACTGTATATTCTTCTACCAAAGGCAAAGTTGCGGTAAAACTATCTTTCCCTGATGCATCTAAACCTAATAATGGATAAATTGTAGATGTCGGGAAGCTGAAGGTAGCCTTTCCGTCTTTAGCCTTCATATCAACTGGTGAACGGTAAGCAATACTTACATCCAATTTAGGATCTGGTCTGAAGTAGAAACCGAATCCATAACCATGTCCGCTGGCTTTGCTGTCAAGATTCAGCTGTCCTCCGAATTGAGTAATAGCCTTATCCCATTTCACATCTCCTCTTGCATAGATATAGCTTGCCCCAAACGCAAACCATTCGTTGAATCTATAAGAGATCATTGGCTGGAAGAAGAAACTTTTAAGCTCTAGCTTCTGCACCATTTCTTTTCCTTCCCAATCTGATGGGTATTGTATTGTACTACCAAAAGGTGTAGAAAAACTAAAACCAACAGATAATTTGTCTACTGGTCTGTAGGCAATTGCAGCGTAAAGCGGAGTTCCGATAGGATTATCCGTTTCTGTACTTTGTAGCGTATTCGTATTTTGGAAAGTCACTTTGTTACCTGCCGCAAAACCTCCTACCGCGATACTAAACTTGGAAGGAATGAAAGACATACCCGCCGGGTTGAAGAATGCTACACTCGCATCCTCAGCATGCGCACTCGTGTGTGCCATTGCCAATTGCTTTACCCCTTGCAAAGATACCCTGAAGCCTCCCGCGTAAGATAAAACACCCGCCAATAATGCAGTTGATACTAAGATTTTTTTCATAGACTATTATTATATAACCCAAATATAAAATTATTTTAGTTACACCTGTTAATAAATCTTAAATTTTTAAACATTATAGCCAAAGAAAATTATGTTTAAAATAACATCTATGCTTGAATTGTATTTAAAACAATCATTATTAAATATTTAATAAAAAGTAAGTTAATCCCCTTATCATTTGTTTAATATTAAACAATCGAGTTTCTTAATATTTGATTATTTTAGACCTCATAAAGATAAAAATCATAAATTTGCAAGATTAAATATATAATATATGAGTTGTGGATGTAAAACATCCGGCGATTCTGCACATTCTTGCGGTCCCAAGAAAACCGCGAATGGCTGTGAAAATGTAAATACCTGTGGTAATAGTTATAAATTAAGTGTTTTTGACTGGCTTTCTAACATCAACAATCCCGCATCGAACAGGTGTGATTTTGTGGAAGTTAGATTTAAAAATGACAGAAAATCGTTTTATAAAAATGTAAATAATATCCCATTACATATAGGTAGTGTAATAACAGTAGAATCTAGTCCCGGACATGATGTAGGTGTGGTAAGTCTCACCGGCGAATTGGTAAAGATTCAGATGAAAAAGAAGAAATTTTCTGAAGAATCTGCCCTTAAAATATACAGACAGGCCAACCAAAAAGATCTTGAGGTATGGCAGGAAGCAAGAAAAAAAGAAGACAACGTAAAGATCGACGCAAGAAAGATCGCTCACAGGCTGGGTCTTGAAATGAAGATCACAGATGTTGAATATCAAGGTGATGCCTCTAAAGTTACGTTTTATTATACCGCTGATAATCGTGTAGATTTCAGAATGTTGATTAAAGAATATGCGGGTGCCTTCCGTACGAAGATCGATATGAAACAGATCGGTTTCAGACAGGAAGCAGCGAAAGTAGGCGGAATTGGATCTTGCGGAAGAGAACTTTGCTGTTCAACATGGTTAACGGATTTCAGATCGGTAAATACCAATGTGGCAAGATATCAGCAATTGAGTATCAATCCTCAAAAACTGGCTGGGCAATGTGGTAAATTGAAATGTTGTTTAAACTACGAATTAGACAGCTATTTGGATGCTTTAAGCAACTTCCCGTCTTCATCCACTATGTTGGATACTGAGAAAGGAAGAGCTTTTTGTATTAAAATCGACGTTTTCAAAAAGAAAATGTGGTTTGCCTATGTAGACAGCTCGATGGCTTGGTATGACTTTGATATTGATTTGGTTAAAAAACTGATTGCTAAAAATAAAAGAGGCGAGAAAACGCTTCCTCTTGAAGATTTAAAGCAACCGGATATTCCTTTAGCAACCATCGATTTGATTCAGGAAAACAGTGTTGACCGATTCGAAAAGAAAAACAGAGGGAATAACAAAAACAGAAATCAAAACAGACCGAACAATAATCAGAACAATCAAGGTCAGCAACAAGGTCAAAATAGAAATACAAGACCGAATAACCGACCTGAAAGACAAGAACGTTCAGAAAGAACCGATCGTCCTGAGAGGGCTGAAAGACCAGAAAGATCTGACAGACCAGCGAAACAACCTCGTCCGGAAAGACAGGAGAAACAGGACAGATCGAATGTGAATGCTCAATCTAACAATCAACCACGACAGCAAAAGCCTCAACAGCCAAAAGCTCAAGTGGAAAAGGTAGAAACAGCGTCTTCTGATTCTGAGAAAAAACCAAACCCAAACAAGAAAAAATTCAAAAAGAAGTTTCCTCCAAAAAAAGATAATAATGCGTAAAATTTTAGGATTATTTACCCTTATCCTTTTCTTTAGCTGTAATTCTTCCTCAGAAGGAGAAGTAACGATGAATTCCGTTGATAATAAATGGGATAAGAAGAGTGAACAAAAATTTAATCTTGAAATTTCAGATCCGCAGAATCCTAAAAATATTATATTTGTTGTAAGAAATAACAATGAATATCCTTACAGCAATATAAGATTCATTGTAAATTTCACGAATCTTCAAACGAAGAAAAAAGAGACCGATACAATGAACTATGTTTTGGCTAAACCCAACGGAGAATGGCTTGGTACAGGATTTAGTGACACGAAGGAAACTCTTTTTCAGTATAAACTGAATTATAAATTTCCGGCAAAAGGAAAGTACGAAATTGGCTTGGTACAGGCCATGAGAAACGATAACCTTCCCGGAATTGAAGATATTGGAGTAAAAATAGAAACGGCTAAACCGTAACCCTACATGGAAGTAAACAAACAAAATGCCGGAAGCAAAGGAAAAAAATTTCCGCTTCCTCCTAAAAAAAAGAAAGACAGCTCCTGGAAAAAGTGGGTAAGGCTTGTATGGCTTGGGCTCATTGTTGTAGTTTTAGGAATTTCAGGACTTTTCTTTGCGGTTTCCCAAGGTTTTCTTGGAGAAATGCCCGATGTAAAGGAACTTGAAAATCCGGACATCTACGTTGCCTCGGAGATCATTTCGTCAGACGGTGTATTACTGGGTAAATTTGAGAAAGAAAAGACTCAGCCAATCACCTATAAACAACTTCCTCCTTATCTTATTTATGCTTTACAAGCTAAAGAAGATGAGCGATTCAAAGAGCATTCTGGAATTGATTTAAAATCTATTTTGAGAGCTCTTAGATATGGTGGAGACAGAGGTGGAGGTTCTACAATTACTCAACAGCTAGCTAAACTTTTATTTACAAAGGAACCATCCAAAAATCCAGTAAAAAGAGTTATTCAAAAGCTAAAAGAATGGTCTGTTGCAGTGAGCCTTGAAAAACTGTACACCAAAGAAGAAATTATTACTTTGTATTTCAATAAATTCGATTTTACATATAATGCGAATGGTATTGAAATGGCATCTAAAATATACTTCAATAAGACAACTTCCGAATTGACTCTTCCGGAAGCCTCTATGTTTGTCGCAATGCTTGAAGCACCTATTGCTAATAATCCCATGAGAAATCCTGAAAGAGCAAAAAGAAGAAGAGATGTCGTTTTAACTCAGATGCTTGAAACAGGTTATATTGACAATGCAACATATGAAAAGGCAGTATCAACTCCTGTAGTGGTAGATTATCACCCGATCAAAAATATCAGTGATGATTATTCTGCTTATTATAAGTTTTATCTAAGAAAAGAGATTGATAATTATCTTAAAGATTACGAAAAACAAACCGGTAAAAAATTAAACCTTTACAAAGACGGTTTAAAAATATATGTGACGCTTGATTCTAAAATGCAGAAGTATGCTGAGGAAGCAATCCGTGAACATTTAACAGATCTTCAGAAAAGATTTGATGCTGAACAAAGAGGCAGAAAAAACAGACCTTTCTATTATCTGACTAATAAACAAGTAAACGATGTAATGACTCAGGCGATGAAAAGAACCGGACGTTACAAGCAGTTGAAAGCGGCAGGAGTTTCTGAAGATTCAATCTTATTGGAATTCCACAAACCTATCAAAACATCTCGTTTCACTTGGGGCGGAGAAGAAGAGGTAGAAATGTCTCCTTGGGACTCTATCAGGTATCACAAACAAATTGCTCAGGCAGGTTTGATGTCTATGGTTCCGGGAACTGGTGAAATTAAAGCTTGGGTTGGAGGTATCGACTGGCAACATTTTCAATACGATCACATTAAACAAGGAAAAAGACAGGTTGGTTCCACATTCAAACCTTTCGTATATGCTACAGCTATTATGAAACTAGGAATGACACCTTGTTCAGCAGTTTCCAACGCAACTTACGATCATAAAGGATGGCACGTTCCGGGAAGAGGGGGAATGTTAACTTTAAAAGATGGTTTAGCACACTCTCAAAACCCGATCGCAGCAAGGCTTATCGAAATGACAGGTGTTGATGCAGTAATTCAAACTGCAAGAGATTTAGGAGTAACGGAAGACATCCCTAGAAACAATACAATTGCATTAGGTTCGTCAGATATTACAATTTTTGAAATGCTTGGTGCTTACAGTACATTTGCCAACTATGGTAACCACAATAAACCGGAAATGATCTGGAGAATTGAAGATGCCAATGGTAGAGTAATTAAAGAAGTAAATGTAGAACCGAAAGAAGTAATGAATCCGCTGTATGCTTACACGATGATCGAATTGATGAAGGGTGTGGCGCAATACGGAACAGCTTCAGGAGAACTTGGAAGAAGAGGAATTTCAAAAGCAGTGGAAATTGCAGCAAAAACAGGTACTACGCAGAACAACTCCGATGGTTGGTTTATAGGGATCACTCCAAAACTGGCAACAGGAGCTTGGGTAGGCTGGGAAGACAGAGCAACCCACTTCTTTGGAACCGGTGAAGGTCAGGGTGCGAAAATGGCACTACCAATCTGGGCGATCTACATGAAAAAAGTCTGGGCAGATAAAACACTAGGTGTTTCACCAGACGATAAATTCATCAAACCATCTGAATGGAAAGACGGCTGTTCAGGATTAAAAGGAATTGGCGGAGGTTATGGAGACGATGGAGGTCTTCAGACAATCGACGAGATCAAAAATCCGAGACCTGTAGATCCTACTCCGAAAAATAATTCAGGTAAAAAAGAAGACAATGTAAACGAGAATTTAAACACTTCTGAAGAAATAGATTTTAATAAATAAATTCTCTTTTAGAAATACATCAGACCTTTCAAACAAATTGAAAGGTCTTTTTTTATTATCACTATCTTTGAGATTATGAAAATTGAAAACATTCAACAACCCTTTATAAAAATATTTCCGGGAGATTTTTCGGGAAATACCCTGCAGAGAAACACGCCAAAAGTTTTATTTTCCACCGTTTCACCTGTTGGCTTTAATCATCCTAAACTGATTGCTTTTAACGAAAAACTTTCAGAAGAAATCGGATTGGGAAAATTTGAAGAAAAAGATCTTGATTTTTTAGTTGGAAACAATTTGCCTGAAAATATAAAAACCTATGCAACAGCCTATGCCGGACATCAGTTTGGAAACTGGGCAGGACAATTGGGCGACGGAAGAGCAATCTTAGCCGGAGAAATTACCAATAACCATGGCCAGAAAAACGAAATCCAATGGAAAGGCGCCGGAGCAACCCCGTACTCGCGACATGCTGACGGAAGAGCCGTGTTGAGGTCTTCTGTTCGCGAATACCTGATGAGTGAAGCCATGTTTCATTTAGGAATTCCGACCACGAGAGCATTAAGTTTATCATTCACGGGAGAAGATGTGGTAAGAGACATCATGTACAGCGGAGATCCAAAAGCGGAAAAAGGAGCCGTTGTTGTAAGAACCGCAGAAAGTTTTCTTCGTTTCGGACATTTTGAATTGATGTCTGCGCAAAGAGAGCTCAATACTTTGATCGATTTAGTTGATTTTACCATTGAAAATTACTTTAAAGAAATAACTTCCGAGGGAACTCAAAAATACAAAGACTTCTTTTCAGACATTTGTAAAAGAACCGCCGATCTTATGGTGGAATGGTATCGCGTAGGATTTGTACATGGCGTAATGAATACCGATAATATGTCAATTTTGGGATTATCGATCGATTACGGCCCATATTCAATGATGGATGAATATGATCTGAATTTTACTCCAAATACAACCGATCTGCCTGGCAGAAGATATGCTTTTGGAAAACAAGGCCAGATTGCACAGTGGAATCTTTGGCAGCTTGCCAATGCACTTCATCCAATTATTAAGGATGAACAGTTTTTAGAAAAAACATTAAACGATTTCGGAGATTATTTCTGGAATGCCCACGACCAGATGCTTTGTAAAAAATTTGGTTTTGATGAACTTTTAAAAGATGATGAAGATTTCTTCACCAATTGGCAAGGCTTGATGCAGGAATTGCAGTTGGATTACACTTTATTTTTCACTCAACTGGAAAGATTTGATCATACAGCTGATTTAAAATCTCAGTTTGAAAATGTTTCTTATCTATTATTGGATGAGGAAAAACTTTCCAAGCTAGATCATTTTTTAACAGCATATCAAAAACGACTTGAAAAGAATGCAATCTCAAAAGAAGAATCTCTGGAATTGATGAAAGAGACAAATCCGAAATTTATCCTGAGAAATTACTTGCTTTTTGAATGTATTGAAGAAATTACTATCGGAAAAACAGAACTTTTAGAAAAGTTAACAAAAGCTTTAGAAAATCCATACGAAGAAATCTACCCTGAGTTTTCTAAAAAACGTCCTTCAAAATATGATGATGTTTCGGGATGTTCTATGCTTTCTTGTAGTTCATAGATCAAAAAATCAATTTTAACACTCTTTTTTTACCAAATCACAATATTAAATCAATATTTTTTATTAATTTTATAAAAAAATATTATGAAAAGAATTCTACTATCTTTAACATTACTATCTTCTTTCTTTAGTAGTGCACAGACATTATTGAATGAAAATTTTGAAGGAACTACTTTTCCTCCCACGGGATGGACAAGATCAGCCACAGAACCCACAAGACCATGGGATTTTACAACAACTAACTTCAGTGCAGCTGGCCAAGCAGACTACACAATAGCAGGTAATAAATCTGCCTCTGTAATGTGGATATCATCCGCCAATACAGCAGATTTAATAAGCCCATCATTCAGCTTAGTAGGAACAGCAAGTCCTGTTTTAAGATTTAAAGCTGTTGTTGGCTACTCTTATATGATTGCTCAGGATGCTGGAGATCTACTAGCTCAGATTTCAACTGACGGAGGAACAACTTGGACAACCGTATGGAATGAAGATGCGGAGACAGGATTTATAGATGATGGAGATGGAGATGTAGACACTGATCTTTATAACCAAAATATTGTACAAGTACAGGTAAGTCTTTCAGCATACAGTACACAGTCAAATGTAAAGGTTAGATTCCGTTATATTGCTGATGATGCCGACATTGTATCTATAGATGATGTACAAGTTTTAGGTTCGGTTCTTGCTACCAACGAAATTTCAAAATCAAAATCAGAAGTTTCTGTTTATCCTAATCCAACAAAAGGAGAAGTAAATATTAAAACAGATAAAAAAG
Source organism: Chryseobacterium sp. UBA6632 (assembly GCA_002455915.1). Taxonomy (GTDB): domain Bacteria; phylum Bacteroidota; class Bacteroidia; order Flavobacteriales; family Weeksellaceae; genus Chryseobacterium. The sequence goes on along the minus strand of DKLU01000213.1, from coordinate 13,447 downwards.
TTAAATCTTCTACAGTTGTAGATATGACAGGAAGATCTGTATTAAAATCAGATACTGCAAAAGCTGACTTATCTGCGCTTCCAAAAGGAACCTATTTATTACAGGTAGAATTTGCAGATGGAACGAAAACTTCAGAAAAAGTTATCAAGCAATAATTTCAATCATTATAATCTTACAAACTCACCAAAAATTGGTGAGTTTTTTATTTTACTTTTGTAAAAATTTTCGAAGGTGTTTATTCCTACAATTAAATCAAAATTCAACAGCTTTTTCAGGCTTATTCTTCCCGCTTCTTATTCGGAGCTCGGGGTATTCACATTTTTTCTTATGACGTACGGAATTTTAGGCTGGTATATCGCGTTAGATTATCGAATTATTTACGACGAAAGAATTCCTTGGGATGCCTATTTCAGCTTTGACAATAAAGCGATTGTAATGACCGGCGGAAGCTTTGAAAGACATCCACTCTCCTATTATTTTTTTAATTGGATCCGAGAAATTGCTTTATATCTTTCCGATGGTAAAACAAATGCTGTTTTTAGACTCGCATTAGCCTGGATGAGCAATTTAATGGTGAGCTTAAGTATTTTACAGGTTTTTAAATATTTAAAAAACATTATTAACCTCCCCAATTACATCAGTCTTTTATTGATTATTTTTTTCGGCGTTTTCTCGACCAATATTTTACTTTCATTTACTCCAGAAAATTTTACTTATACCTTCTTTTTATTGACGTTGTTTAATCACTATGCTGCCTCAAAAATTAAAGCAGATAAAAAAATCCCTGCAATACCTTTAGTTTTTGCAGGTGTTACTATTGGCGGCCTAACCGTTACTAATATTGTAAAAGTTTTCATCCCCCTACTTTTTGAAAAAGACCTTTTTAAAAACTGGAAAAAACTGCTAAACGCTGCTATTAGAGTTTCCATCACATTCATCTGTTTCATTTTGTTGTATCTGAATAGAATTGATTTTAAGTACAAAACAATTTTCAGCAAAACAAGCCAACAGTATGAAAAATTTTCAAATGTAAAAAGCACTCCGACTTGGGATATGATTTCTTCTTACTTTTTTGGCGGAAATATTTTGTTTTCAGATTTCATTATCCGAAATAAGCACAACATGAAAGGTTTTCATTTTAAAGCCATACTTATGGATGTGTATTCATCATGGATTCCTTATATTTTTATTGCCATTTTATTAGCTTTAATAAGTTGGAGTTATTATAAAAACTTTAAGAATAAATTGGTACAGATGTTAATGATTTCTTTTTTTGTAGACATCATTATCCATTGCGTTATGAAATTCGGACTTCACACCGCATTTATTTACGGCGGGCACTTTGTTTTTGTATATCCTTTATTGATTGGCTGGCTGTTCTACACCTATCGGTCATCCTCTAAAATCACTTCTATTTTAGTGGCAGTAACAGGAATATTATTTACCTATTTAACCTTCAACAATTACTTTAGAATGACCGAATTTTTCTGGTTTTTAAATCAATATTATCAATAAAAAAAAATAAAGCTGGGAATCGATGTTCTCAGCTTTATTTTTTTATGTTTTGTTGAAACTATTTTGCCTCTGCGCAGAAAATTCTATACTGAACAGCAACTGCAGATTTAAAATATTCTCGGATTCTTGATAAGTCTGAAGATGCACTTTGTTTCGTGAAATAACTTCCCGCTAAAATTTTATAATTAGGTCTCAAAGAAGCATCCGTCTCTACTTTCAGATTCGGAAATCTTTTTCTGAAATACGCCTTTACTTCGTTAGCTTCATCATTACTTTTCACCGTCGTGATCTGAATTTTGTATCCTAAAATTCTAGGATTTTTTCTACAAATTTCCGCATTCGTAAGTTCTCTGCTCGGAACATAGATTTTGGTAGGTTTCGTATAGTCATTATCACTATCTGTATCTCTTGAAGGGGTACTCACAGCCACTCTGGAGCATTTATCTTCAATGCTTCCCAAGGCAGCATCTACCTTTGGATCCATCGAAATAATAAGCTCTGTTCCGCTTAAAGTATCTCTCTTTACAACCTGTTGTGCATCAATATGATAAAAACCTAATAATGATACTACTGAAAATATTTTGATTAAATTTTTCATTTAAACTTGTTTCCGCAAATTTATACAAATTAAAAAATTATACCAAACACAGTTATTTAGAATAATTACAAATTAAACAGAAATGACATATTCACCTTTCCATAAGCCGTTAAATTCCTGTTAAAAATATTATTTTTGCGGGATTGATTGAATGTTCAATATTTTACTAACATAAGATAATTTAAATGATTAGTTGGAGAAAGCATTATAGACAAACGTTGATCGCAATAGGCTTATTGCTATCAACCAGTGCTTCAATTTACGGGCAAGACGGCGATCCTAAGAATGGAGAGAAACTTTTCAAGGCAAATTGTACGGCATGTCACGCTTTAGACAAACAAGTTGTAGGACCACCTTTGAAAGGGGTTGTAGAGCGAGTGAAAACTGAAGGTGGCGTAGATACAGCTTGGTTGCATAAGTGGATCAAAGACAACAAAGCTCTTAGAGCTTCTGGGGACAAATACGCCAATGAGATTTTTGAAAAGTATAACAAAACTGAGATGCAGGTGTTTCCTAACCTTACGGATAAGGACATCGATGATATCTTAGCTTTTACAACTAATCCGCCGGCTCCTGAAGAGCCTAAGAAGGATGCAACAACAGCAACTGCTACAGACGGAGCACAAGCTGCACCAGCAGACAAAACTACTACAAACGTAGTAATCATTTCACTTTTAGCAATCGCAGGTTTATTAGTTTGGATCTTGTTAAAACTAAGACAATTAGTAAAACTAGGACAATCTGAAGACTTAGCGGGATTAAACGAAACAAGAGTAAAATCTTTCAGCGAAATCTATGCTAAATACCACTATGTAGGTAAAGGATTAATCGCAATCTTAGCGCTTTTAGCAACATACGGAATTTGGAACTGGATCATGTGGATCGGCGTTTACAAAGGATACAAGCCAGAGCAACCTATTTACTTCTCACACAAAATTCACGCTGGAGAACAGAAGATTGACTGTCAACTTTGTCACTCTAGTGCTAAATATGGTAAAGTATCTGAAATCCCATCAATGAACGTATGTATGAACTGTCACAGAACTATTTCTGAATACAACGCAGATCATTACATGGAGCCTGGAAAAGACAAGGCATTCTACGATGGAGAGATCCAGAAAATTTACGCAGCTACAGGTTGGGATCCTGCTAAACAACAGTACACAGGAAAAACACAACCGGTAGAATGGACAAGAATTCACAACATGCCAGACTTCGTGTACTTTAACCACTCTCAGCACGTTGTAGCAGGTGAGCAAGCGATCATCAGTTCTTTCAACAAAAAGAACCCAGACAACAAAATTGATGTTGTATGTAAAGCTTGTCACGGAAAAATTGACACAATGAATGTTGTTCAAATGGCTAATGACTTCACTATGGGATGGTGTATTGAGTGCCACAGAACTACTGAAGTTGATATGAACAACGGTTATAATAAAGAATACTTCAAAAATCTACATGACAAGCTTAAGAAGCAATACCCTAAAGATGGTGGTAAGATTACTGTAGACGCAATTGGAGGTCTTGAGTGTGGTAAATGTCATTATTAATAACTAAAAAATTAGAAGTATAAATGGCTTCAAACAAAATACAATTTAGAAGTATTCATGAACTTAAAGACCCAGCTTTAAACAATAAGCTGGCTCAGAAAGAGTTTCAGGAAGAAATTCCGGTAGAAGATTTCCTTGGAGATGCTGAACAGAACGGATCTAGTACTTCAAGAAGAGATTTCTTAAAATTATTAGGATTTTCTACAGCAGCGGTTACACTTGCTGCTTGTGAGGCTCCGGTAATTAAAACGATTCCTTACGTAGTAAAACCTCATGATATTATTCCTGGAGTTCCTAATTACTACGCTTCAACATATTTTGATGGATTCGACTTTGCTAGTGTTTTAGTAAAAACTAGAGAAGGTAGACCAATCAAAATTGATCCGAACCCAGCAGCTGGTGATTTAGGTAAAACTAACGCAAGAGCTCAGGCAGCAGTACTTTCTCTTTATGATAATGATAAAGTAAAGCAGCCTAAATTTGAAGGGAAAGACGAAACTTTCGATAAAGTAGATAGTTTTGTTATTAAAGGATTAGAAGAAGCTAAGGCAGGAAACAAAAGAATCGTACTATTATCACAATCTTTTGCTTCACCTACATTCAAAAAATTATTTGCTGATTTTAAAGCTAAATATCCTACAGCAGAATTAGTAACTTATGATGCTTATCCTCATGCAGCAGCATTGGATGCAGCTCAGGAAGTATTCGGAACAAGAGCATTACCTGTTTATGACCTTAAAGGGACAGAATTGGTAGTTTCTTTCCAGGCTGATTTCTTAGGAGATTACAACGCAGCAAGTTTAGAAAAATCTTATGCTGAGGCTAGAAAACCGGGAGCAAACATGTTGAGACACATTCAAGTGGAATCTAACATGTCTTTAACGGGTGCTAACTCAGATTCAAGATACAGACTAAAACCAAGTGATGTAAACAAAGCTTTAGTAGATGTTTATAACGCGATCGTTACAGGAGCTGCTCCTACAAACAAAGCTGCTGCTGAAATCGTAAAAGAGTTACAAGCTAAAGGAAGCAAAGCGGTTGTATTCGCTGATGGTTCTAAAGGTGCTCAGGTTTTAGCTCACTTAATCAACCAAAAATTAGGTTCAGTTGCTTTCACTGGTAAAGCAAACTTCCTGAAAGAATTTGACAAAGCAAGATATCAGGAATTCTTAGGATGGGTAAATGCAGGACAAGTTGGCGTATTGATTACAAACAACGTAGACCCTATTTACTCTCACTACAAAGGAGCTGAGTTTGAAAAAGCTATTAAAAATGTTCCTTATGTAATTGCAGTTGCTGATAAGAAAAATGCAATGTATAAAGCAGCGAAAGCTGTAATTCCTGTAGCTAACTGGCTAGAATCTTGGGGAGATATGCAACCTCAGAGTGGAGTTTATACATTAATGCAGCCTACGATCCAAAAGATCTATAAATCTAGACAGATTGAAGAGTCTTTATTAGTTTGGAAAAACGGTAAAAACAATTCTGCTAACAACTACTACGATTATTTAAAGGCAAATGCAGCTTCTCTTTTAGGAGGAACTTCATTCAACAAAGCTTTATATAATGGTATCGTAACTACTGAAGGTGGTTCTACTCTAGCTTACGCAGGTGGAAATGCTGCTCAGGCTGTTGCAGAATTAGGAAGTTTCAAAGCTTCTGATTTAGAATTGGTATTATACACTAAGACTTCTATTGGTGACGGAACACAGGCAAACAACCCTTGGTTACAAGAATTGCCGGATCCTATCACCAGAATGGCTTGGGATAATTATTTAACGATTTCTCCTAAAGATGCAGAAAGATTAGGTATTGAAAACGATCTTAACGCAAGAATGCAGTTAGACGGTTCTATCGTAAATCTTACTGTAAACGGAGTAACAATAAAAGATGTTCCTGTATTCATCCAGCCAGGTCAGGCAGACGGTTCTGTAGGTCTTGCACTTGGATATGGTAAAAAAGATTCTGGAGCTACTGCAGATACTGGTGTTAATGCTTATCCTTTATTTGACGGATCTAACCTTGTTGTTTCAGGGGCTAAGATCGAGAAAACAGGAGAAGATCATGAGTTTGCAGGTATTCAGCTTCAAAATACTTTGATGGGACGTTATGAGATCGCTAAAGAAGTTCCTTTGGCAGATTACTTAAACGTAGCATTCGATGATGAGCACAAAGGATGGAACAAACCTTTGGAATATCACACGATCAGCGGAGCTCTTCCTGCAAGAAAGATTGACCTTTGGGATGCTTTCGATGATACAGATGGGCCTCACTTCAACTTATCAATCGACTTGAACTCTTGTACTGGTTGTGGAGCATGTATCATTGCTTGTCAGGCAGAAAACAACGTTCCTGTTGTAGGTAAAGAAGAGATCAGAATGTCTAGAGATATGTATTGGTTAAGAATTGACCGTTACTACTCTTCGACTCAAAAAGTAGAGGTTTACGAAGGATTAAAAGAAGGAATGGCAGTTCCTGAATTATACGGAACAGCATTTGGTGGTGAAGGAGCATTAAACAATCCTGCTGAAAACCCAGATGTGATCTTCCAGCCGGTAATGTGTCAGCACTGTAACCATGCTCCTTGTGAAACTGTATGTCCGGTAGCGGCTACTTCACACGGTAAGCAAGGTCAAAACCACATGGCTTACAACAGATGTATCGGTACTAGATATTGTGCAAACAACTGTCCTTACAAAGTAAGACGTTTCAACTGGTTTACTTATAACCTAAACGACAAGTTCGATTTTAACATGAATAACGACCTTGGAAGAATGGTTCTAAACCCAGATGTAGTTGTAAGAACGAGAGGGGTAATGGAGAAATGCTCTATGTGTATCCAGGAAACTCAAGCTACAATCTTAGCTGCTAAGAGAGAAAACAGAAAAGTAACAGACAATGAATTCAAAAATTCTTGTGCTTGTGCTGCTGCTTGTTCTACCGGAGCAATGACGTTTGGAGACATGAATGACAAAGAATCTGAAGTAAGAGAATTATACTCTAGCAACAGAAGATATTATTTACTTGAAGAGATCGGAACAAAACCAAATGTGTTCTATCACGCTAAAGTAAGAAACAGAGTAGAAAAATAAAGTTTAAATAATAAATAGGTAAAAAATGTCAGGACATTACGAAGCTCCGATAAGGGAACCTCTAATTATTGGTCACAAAACTTATCACGATATTACGGAAGATATCGCACGACCTATCGAAGAAAGAGCAGGAAAATTATGGTGGGTATCACTATATGCAGCCTTAGTTCTATTCATCTATGGATTCGGGTGTATTGCCTATACTGTCGGAACAGGTATTGGAGCATGGGGGCTTAACAGAACTATTAACTGGGGTTGGGATATTACCAACTTCGTATGGTGGGTAGGTATCGGTCACGCCGGAACCTTAATCTCAGCGGTATTATTATTATTTAGACAGAGATGGAGAATGTCTGTAAACAGATCTGCAGAGGCGATGACGATCTTTGCGGTTGTACAGGCTGCAATCTTCCCTGTAATCCACATGGGTAGAGTTTGGGTAGGATATTGGGTATTCCCTCTTCCTAACCAGTTTGGTTCTCTTTGGGGGAACTTCAACTCTCCTCTACTTTGGGATGTATTTGCAATCTCTACGTATTTCTCAGTATCTACAGTATTCTGGTTCATGGGTCTTATCCCTGACTTTGCAATGATCAGAGATAGAGCAAAAACTCCTTGGACTAAGAAAATTTATACATTCCTTGCATTCGGTTGGGGTGGTAAAGCAAAACACTGGCAAAGATTCGAAGAACTTTCTTTGGTTCTTGCAGGTTTAGCAACTCCACTTGTATTCTCGGTACACACCACCGTATCTTTTGACTTCGCAACTTCGGTTATTAAAGGATGGCACTCTACAATCTACCCTCCTTACTTCGTTGCCGGTGCGATCTTCTCAGGATTCGCGATGGTACAGACTCTATTGTTAATCGCAAGAAAAGTTTGTCACCTAGAAGACTATATTACAATGTATCATATCGAAATTATGAACATCGTAATCATCTTAACAGGAGGTATGGTAACTGTAGCTTACGCAACTGAATATTTCATCGGATGGTATTCTGGATCTAGATTCGAAGACTTTACTTATCTTTCTCCGGGTGCTGCTGTTGGACCTTACTGGTGGGCTTTCTGGTCACTAATTATTTGTAACTTGGTAATCCCTGCATTATTCTGGTTCAAAAGAATTAGAACAAACATCATCGCAACATTTATCATTGCTTTGATCATCAACATCGGTATGTGGTTTGAGCGTTTTGATATCATCGTTATCAACCTTTCTAGAGACTACTTACCAGGATCTTGGACTATGTTTAAGCCAACGATCATTGATGTGGGTGTATACTTAGGAACAATCGGGTTCTTCTCTGTATTATTCTTATTATACGCAAGAACATTCCCTGTAATTGCACAGGCAGAATTAAAATCGATTTTGAAAATCTCAGGTGAAACTTATAAAGCAAAAGAAGGAGATGAGCACCACTAAAATTGTATACGGACTTTATGCTGACGACGACGATTTAATGAACGGCGTTAAAGCATTCAACGATAAAGGAATCGCTATAAACGAGGTTTATACTCCGTTTCCGGTTCACGGACTTGATAAAGCTTTAGGTTTAAAGAAAACTAGAATTTCTGATGCTGCTTTCATCTACGCTCTTTACGGTGTTACGATAGGTGCTACGGTAACTTGGTATGTGATGAATCACGACTGGCCTCAGAACATCGGTGGTAAACCAGCTTTCGACTGGGCACACAACATGCCGGCGTTTGTGGTACCAATGTTTGAGCTTATGGTATTCTGTGCTGCTCACATGATGTCATTAACTTTCTTAGTAAGAAACAAAATGTATCCTGGAGCTCCTGCACAAAATCCTGATCCAAGAACAACGGATGATAAGTTCCTAATGGAATTCGTAACTGAAGATGTAGAATCTGTAAAACAGTTGCTAATTGAAACTGGAGTTGAAGAAATAACTGTTAAAGATGCTTAAAATGAAAAAGAATGTATTAAGAATTACAGCAGTTTTAGGTTTAACTACAGTGTTACTTAATTCTTGCGGACCGAAAGAAAATGCACCATTGGTATATTTCCCAGATATGTATTTTCCGGTAGCTTATGATCCTTTGATGAAAGCTCAAGATGCTTATTCAGATCATGAGAACGAAATTCCTGCTTTTGTTAAAAATAGTTTTGCAACAGGTCTTTCTCCAGTAGAAGGATCAGTAGCTCAAAATAAAGACGGTATTTTTGAAGAAGGTTTACTTCCTAAAACTCCGGATGAGTACAATGCAGGTTATGATGCTTCTAAGAAGTTAACTGTTTCTCCTTTGAACCCTGCTAATGCTGAAAAAGATATTGAAAGAGGTAAAATGCTTTTCGATAAAACTTGTGCAGCATGCCACGGAACTGGAGGTGATGGACAAGGACCAATTGTACAAACAGGTGCTTTCTCTGGTGTACCAAACTATGCTGATAGAGAAATTACTGTAGGATCTGTTCATTATGTATTAACAAACGGTAGAAACGCGATGGGGTCATATGCAGGACAACTGAATGCAGGAGATAGATGGAGAGTGGCAATGTATGTGATGAATGCCTTCAAAAAAGGAGCAGCAGCACCTGCAGCCGCAGCAGCGACAGCAACAACTGAGACTACCGAAACTAAAAAATAAGAAAAGAAATGTATAGTTTTTCACCAAAATTAAAATCAACTTCTATAATACTTCTTGTTGTAGGTTTAGTTCTATTTGCTATTGGTTTCTTTATGAACAAAGGAATTTCTAGCGAGAGAATAGAGCACATGATGGAAGCAGTACATTCTGCAGGTCATAATGCTCCTACACACTCAAGTGAAATGGTAGGACCTCAGGATCACGCTGCACATTTAGAACACGCTACTATGCAGGTTCATAATTCGCCGTTAGCATCAATACATTTTGTAGCTGTATTTTTCTTCGGAATCAGTTGTGCAGTATTGTTTTTCTACTGTATTCAGCATGCTGCTCACGCAGGATGGCCAATTATCATTACTAGAGTTATGGAGGCTATTGCTTCTTACATCCCTTACGGAGGGGTAATTTTAGTAATCATCATGTTATTAAATATCCTTCACCAAGGTCACCTTTTCCACTGGATGGATCCGGATCTTACAGATCCTAACTCTGCTCATTTTGATGTGATCTTGTTTGAAAAGAAAAGATTCTTAAATATTCCTTTCTATGCAATCAGAACTTTCATTTATGTAATTGGAGCTTCTTTCTTTGCTTGGAAACTGAAAGCACAATCTAAAAAAGTAGATGATACAAAATCTTTGGTAGAGTATCAGTTCCTTTACAGATGGGCTGTTGGATATATCGCATTCTTCGGGTTTGCTTCTGCAGCTTGGGCTTGGGATTGGTTGATGTCTATTGACCCTCACTGGTATTCTACAATGTATATCTGGTATTCAATGGTTAGCTGCCTTTCAAGTGGTATTGCAGTAATCATCCTTTTAAGTGTTTACTTAAAGAAAAACGGATTCTTACCTCAGTTCAATGACAATCACTTGCATGATTTAGGGGTATTCCTTTTCGCTACAAGTATGCTTTGGACATATACATGGTTTGCTCAGTTTATGCTTTATTGGTATGCAAACGTACCGGAAGAGGTAAACTACTTCTTTGGAAGATTCCAACACTACGGTGTTACTTTCTTACCAATGTTAATCGTGAACTTCTTATTACCACTATTGGTATTAGTAAGTAGCAGTATCAAGAGAAACTATAAAGTGGTTACAACAATGGCTGTAGTAGTTATCTTAGGTCACCTTTTAGATTACTTCAACATGGTAATGCCGGGAACAGTAGGACCATTCTGGAACACTCCTGAAGTATTCATCTTAGTGCTTGGAGCTGTGTTATTCGTAGTGGGATTATTTATGTTTACAGTGCTTTCAGCATTATCTAAACTGAAATTGATTCCTACAGGTAACCCATTCTTACACGAATCTGAAATTTATGAGTATCCTTTCTAAGGATTTGTAACAAAATAATATTGAAAAAGACTGATTGTAATGATCAGTCTTTTTTGTTTTTAATGCAGATCAAAATATTTAAAACACATAAAAAAATTTACAATGAAAAAGAAACTTCTCATTTTAATCGTATTCTTATTAGGATTAAATTTTGCTTATTCCCAAGCCATCACGTTCGTTTCAGAAAAAACGAATAATCCTTTACCTAAAGTTTCTGTATTTGGCAAAGACGGAAACATTGTTGCTTTTTCAGACATTGATGGTAAAATTGATAGAAAAACTATAAAACCCGAACAGGAAAAATTCCAGTTGGTGTATGATAACTTTCCGGTGGCCACACTCTCCTATTCTGATTTTGATAAAGAAATCATTACAATCAATGATCGCGTAAAAGACATCGAAACCGTTGTCATTAAAAGTAAAAAACCTGCAAAATATGTTTTTATAAAAGGGAACTTCAACACGTATGTTACCGTGAACAACAAATTGAACTGTTATGCCGACGGAATTATTACTTATGTATTCGACAACAAATCAAAAAAATTAAAGAGAACTAAAGTGGAACAATACCGAATCTTCCGTTTAGAAAATCCTGAAATGGATCGAAAGAAAATGTCTTCCTGGGATTATGATCAGTTTTTAGAGATTCCAAAAATAAAAGATGTCGGAAATGTAGATGAATATAAAAAAAATAAAAACACTGTTTTCAAAGAATTAAAAGGAGATAGAAAAGATGAAGTGGAAGTAACCGGAGAATTTTTACAAAAACAGGAATTCGCTTTGTTCGGCTATCGATTTTTCGATTTCAGAACCATCTTAAATATAGCTTATGAACAGAACTCAAAAAAAACATTGCAGGATCTTTTAGAATACAATGAAATTGAATTTTTAAAAATGAAGCATAAAAGCGAAGCAGAGTTTAATTCCATCGCAACTTACAGTAATTTTTATCCTACAGAATTAGATTTAGGAAACGATGATTCGGTTGAAAAAGTAAAATTCAACACCGATAACAGCAACTATATTTCAAAATATTGGGAAAATAAAGACTTCCCGAATATGCAGCAGATTTTCAGTTCATTTTTTAAGGATGATCTAAAAGAACAACAAAATAAAAAATAAAAAACGGCTATTAATAAAGGTTTTATTAAATTTGTACCAAACAGAATAAAAATGAGAAAGTTATCTTTTCTTCTAGTTTTCAGCTTGTTGCTTTTCACCGCTTGTAAAAAAGACTCGGTGGATGCTACCAGTACCAAAACTTTACAGTCAAGTATCAACGATATGACGTCTAGTTTGCCAACCATTAAGCAGATCAAGTTTAATGAAGCGCTTTACATTCTAAAAACTTTTGGAGTGGAAGCCGATGGCGACGTTGCAGAATTAAAAGCACTCGGGCAGCTTGTCAACGGGAAAAAAGTTCCTGAAATTATGGCAATGGCTGACGAAGTTGCACAAAAAAACGGAATTGAATGGGCAAGTACAGCTCCTCCTTCATTAGGTGAAATGAATATCTTCGGCGACGAAAAAGCCAAAGAAAGTGACCCGAATGATGTAAAAGCAAACTCGCTTTCTATTATCACAAGACCATCTGCAGACGACGGAAACGGCGCAACGGCAATTCAGATTATTCCAAGGCTTGTGGATAACGCTGGAAACCCTGTTTCGTTTACAGGTGCTGGTTTAGAAACAACATTAGAAGTTTTCAGTAATGGAGTGAAGCTTTCAACCGCTAAAAACTTAATGACGGATAACAATTTTAAAGGATTCAATTTAAAATTCTCTTCTATTCTTGCTGAAAAAGTGGTTGATAATAAAATTGACATCACTGTTTCGGTAAAAACTACAGCTAAAACGTTCAAAATGTCTAAAATCGGGTTGGATGTAAATCCTTCTGCATTGAAAGTTCCTGCTCCGCCAAAAGTAGATTCTACAGCGGTTATCCAGGATCCAAGTGCAGTAGATCCGAATAGTCCGGTAAATACAACAAATCCTTCTACATCTACAGATCCAAATGCTACAACAGCTCCTGCAACGCCAAAACAACCGGCTGCAGATCCAAAAGCTACGGTAAGCAAGTTTTTAAATAACGTAAGTTCTCAGAATTTAAAAGCGGCATTTGATGCATCCAACAATCCAAGCTGGGGAAGTTATGAGTCTTTCTCTAACCCAACTTCAGGTTTTGGTTCTGTGAAAAATGTAAGCGTAAAAAACATTAACAGCAATGCAACAAACGCTAACAGCGCAAGCGTAAATGCAACATACGATGTAACGGATAAATCCGGAAAAACAACTTCTTTGAAGGTAACTTTCGGACTTAAAAATGTAAACGGAGACTGGAAAATTTCCAGCTATAAAATAAACCCTTAATGGCTCCACAAGAACTTATCAAAAAACTGCAGGAGACGATTGAAAATATCCCTGATTTTCCCATCCCGGGAATTCAGTTCAAAGACATCTCTCCTATTTTTCTTAATCCAAAATTATACGAAGAAGTAATCGAGGATCTGGTAGCTTTCAGCAAAGGAAAAGTAGATGCAGTTTGCGGAATCGAAAGCCGTGGCTATCTCTTCGGGATTGCCATTGCCGTTGCTTTGGAAGTTCCTTTTATCTTAATCAGAAAAGCAGGTAAACTTCCGCCACCGGTTATATCAGAAGAATACGATTTGGAATACGGAAGTGCCATCATCGAAACCCGTGAAGGACAGATAAAACCCGGACAAAGAATTCACGGGTTTC
>DKLU01000211.1 GCA_002455915.1 Chryseobacterium sp. UBA6632 | reverse complement strand
CAGGCGATTCTTTAATTAGTAAACTGAACAGCAAAATTGTAGTCATCGGAGGAAGTATTATCGCTTCAGCAGGCATTGTAATTCTTATTTTCAGTCCATGGATTACCGTATCTTTGATAGGATTTATTTTACTTGGGATCGGTGCTGCGAATATTGTTCCAGTTTTCTTCAGTGAAGGCGGAAAAATTTCAGGATTATCGCCTACCGTAAGTATTCCCGTAATCACAACGATGGGCTATGCAGGGCAGTTAGCGGGGCCAGCTTTATTAGGTTTTATTGCGCATCATTTTTCTTTGACGGTTGCCTTTGAAATAATAGCTTTGCTGTTTATTGTAGTAGCTTTAATTTATAAATTCCGAAAAAAATCATCATCATGCTAAAAGAGGAACGTTTCGAAATCATTCTAAAGGAGTTGAACGAAAAGAAAAAAGTAAAGTTTGAAGATCTTGCTTTGCTTTTAAAAGTTTCTGAAGATACTATTCGACGGGATATCGATATTCTGCATCGCAACGGATTGCTATCTAAAGCTCGTGGTGGCGCTATTCTTCGGGAAAAAGATCCGCTGACTTTTCATGATCGACAGTCTTTTCTCACCAAAGAAAAAGATATTATTGCCTTAAAAGTTCAGTCTTTTTTAAAGGATGGTATGACGGTTTTTATGGATGGAGGAACCACGATTTGCGCCGTAGTAAACTGTATGCCTTTAGATATAAAATTGAGAATTATCACCAACAATTTTTCTGTCATTCCCTTGATTGATAAATTTAAAAATATTGAATTAATCATGCTTGGGGGCAATTACGAAGTCGATTTGGCAGTTACTTCCGGCGTTACCACCTGCAACGAAGTTTCAAAATATATTGCTGATCTTTTCATCATGGGAACCTGCGCGATTGATTCCGGTTTCGGTGTTTCGGCAGTTTCCGTTACAGATGGCGAAACGAAAAAGGTAATGGTAGAATCTTCAAAAAAAATTCTTGCCTTAGCCAGTCAGAACAAATTAGGAAGGGCAGAAGCTTTCAAGGTATGCTCTATAGAGAATATTGACAGTTTGATCACCGATTTGGATTCAAATAATTCGGAATTAGATGCATTCAGAAATCTGAATATTCAGATTGTTTAATTAGTTGTAAAAAATCTGGATGAATTTAAGGTTCTTGCGAGCCCTGAAAGGGCGAGTTAAAACAGAATAGGATGCAATCCTATTAAATTAAAACCCAACAAAACAAAAAAATAGGACTGGAAAAACCAATCCTACCCAACATGATTAAGTTTAAATTAAGCCCTTACAGGCTGAACAAGGAATTTTTTTTAATGTACAAAAGATTTTTATTGATTCTTAATCTATGTTACTCATAAAAACTGAAAACTTTAATATACCCTCGTCGCAATATTTTGCAACCATAAAATTATCATTAAATCAATGCTTTTTATTGAAAAAATAAAGTGATCTGGATAAATACAAGGATGAAGCGTAATTTTTGTAAAGCGAAACGTTTTTATTTTAATCTAAAATATCAAAACATAGCAAACATTCTAACCTTTCTAATCAACGGTTCAACCGCTGTTTTCTCCGTCTGACTTTTAAAACCGTTTTTTTCTTTAATTCAATATTTATCTTTACATTCATAAAACCACTGCGTAATTATATGAACAGTAAAAAGAAAAACTTTTTAGACGGATTAAAAAAAAGGATAGTCATTTGGATTATTGCCTTTCTATTTTCCTACATATTCATTTATCTTATTGATCCTTTTTCGTACAAAGAGCTTCTTCACAAACCTTTTTTATATATCATTGAAGATATTTTTTGGATCTTTTTATTCTCAATCATCATTGCAGAAGTCAGTCTTTTTATAGATTATTGTTTAGATAAGAAAATTTCTTGTCAAACAAAAAGCAGTAAGAGGTTGATTACACAAACATTACTTCAAATCGTCGGAAGTATCGTGATTGTTATCATTATTAATGAAGTATAAAAAAGGATATTGGGTGCTTTCACTTTCCATCGCCGCAATACTATATTCTTGCAACTCGGGGAAAAGCCAGGAACCGGCGGAACAAATGACCGCGATGCCGACAGATTTTATTCAGTTACAATCCGGAAATGCAGATGTTTCTATAGATTATCCCGGAAGTATCGAAGCCACAGGACAGGTAAAATCTACTTTAATTGAAGCTTTTATTTTAGTATTTATCGTGGTTTTGCTTTTCCTTCAGGATTTCAGATCTACGATTATACCTGCGGTGGCAGTTCCTGTTGCAATTGTCGGAACGTTTTTCTTCCTGCTTATTTTAGGATTTACCATTAATGTGTTAACCCTTTTCGCATTGGTTTTGGCCATTGGTATTGTGGTTGATGATGCGATTGTTGTCGTAGAAGCCGTTCACAGTAATATGGAAGGCACAAATCTTTCCGGAAAAGAAGCTACACATAAAGCAATGCATGAGATTACGGGAGCGGTAATTTCGATCACGTTGGTAATGTCAGCTGTATTTATACCTATTGGATTTATGTCGGGTTCAGCGGGATTATTTTACAAACAGTTTGCGTATACTTTAGCAATTGCCATTATTATTTCGGCGGTGAATGCCTTAACGTTAACACCTGCTTTATGTGCTGTTTTTCTTAAAAATAATCATTCAGTAGATCATCATGAAGAAAAGAAAAGTTTTACGAAAAGATTTTCAACAGCGTTCAATGCAAGTTTTAATAATATGACGAACCGTTATGTAAACGGATTAAGGTTTTTAGTGAAACGTAAATGGCTTGCAGGAAGTTTTGTGCTCGGAATTATTGCCTTAGCCGCTTGGTTAATGACGAGCACGCCGCGAAGTTTTGTCCCGATGGAAGACGACGGGCTGATGATGTATACATTGAGCATGCCTCCCGGAACAGGTTTAACGAAAACAACAGAAGTTACAGAAAGGGTAAATACGATTTTCAAATCTATTCCCGCCGTTGAAACAAACACTTCGATCACGGGATTTAATCTTTTGAGCAACAGTTCCGGACCTGCCTATGCGATGGGATTTGTGAAATTAAAACCTAAAAAAGAACGGGGAGAAATTCAGGATATTGATGAAGTAATGAATGTAATCAATGAAAAACTTTCTGTCATAAAAGAAGGAAGTGTAATGACCTTCAGAATGCCGCCGGTAGAAGGCTACGGAGTAACCAACGATGCCGAAATTGTTTTGCAGGATCGTATGGGAAGAGATCCCCAAGTGCTAAAAGCAAAAGCAGATGAAGTCATCGGGCAGCTGATGCAGATTCCTGAGGTAAGTTTTGCGTATACTATTCCGTGCCGATTATCCTCAGCTGGAATTAGAAGTGAATGAAGATAAAGCAAAACAGCTTGGCGTAAGTATTTCCGGTTTATTAGGAACTGTTCAGACGTACTTTTCGGGAGATCAGTCTCAGAATTTTTCAAGATTCGGGAAGTTTTACCGTGTGAATATTAAAGCCGACGGAATTTTCAGAATGGATGAAACTGCCTTCAACGATATCTTTGTTAAAAATAATAAAGGCGAAATGGTGCCCGCCAATACTTTGATTACCTTGAATAAAGTATACGGTCCCGAATCGGTACAACGTTATAATTTATACAATTCTTTAAATATCAATGTGAGTCCAAAACCGGGTGTTAGTAACGGAGAATTGATTACTAAACTTGAAAATACTTTAAACAAACTTCCGTCCGATTATAGTTATGAATGGACAGGTTTAAGCTTAGAAGAAAAATCATCCAGCGGACAGACGATTGCCATTTTCGGACTTTGTTTATTATTCGTTTACCTTTTATTGGCAGGACAATACGAAAGCTATATTCTTCCTTTAGCGGTAATGCTCTCAATCCCTACAGGAGTTATCGGTGCATTTTTAGGAATAAAGGCCATTGGATTTGATAATAATATATATGTACAAGTAGGATTGATTATGTTGATCGGACTTTTAGCCAAAAACGCCATCTTGATTGTAGAATTTGCCGTTCAAAGAAGAAAATCAGGATTGTCTATTGTAGAATCTGCATTGGAAGGGGCAAAAGCAAGACTAAGACCTATCATCATGACGTCGCTGGCTTTTATTGTAGGGATGATCCCGTTAATGCTTTCGGCAGGAGGTATGGCTTCTGGAAATAAATCAATAAGCGTAAGTGCGGCGATGGGAATGTTGAGCGGAGTAGTATTAGGAATTTTTGTGATTCCTATATTATATATGATGTTTCAGTTTATTGATGAAAAAATTTCTTCAAAAAAAGCTTCTGTATCACAAAATTTACCTTCAAATGAAAACATTTAATATAAAATTAATTCTTATAACGGGAGCTGCAGCAACTTTTTTGATGGCATGTTCGGTAGGAAAACCTTATATGAAACCGGATCTTGAAATTCCTGAAAACTATAATCAACAGGTAACAGTAACTGGCGACAACATCATTTTACCTTGGAAAACATTTTTTAAAGATCAGAAACTGGTTGGTTTAATTGAAAAAGCTTTAATTAAAAATAATGACATCCTTATAGCCCTGAAAAATATTGAACAATTGGATTTGGCATATAAACAGGCAAAAAATACATTAATGCCAACGGTTGATTTCAGCGCAGGAGCCAACAGAAGCTGGGCTTCCAAGAACAGTTTAAATGGTTCGTTGAATGAACAATTTACTGGAAATAAATATCTGGATGATTTCAGTGCCAATCTAAGACTTTCCTGGGAGGTTGATATTTGGGGAAAGGCTAAAATGCAGAAGGAATCGGCAGCGGCAGATTATTTTGCACAGAAAGAAAACTTTAATGCTATAAAAAGCAGAATTATTGTTCAGGTAGCGCAGGCCTACTATAATCTGATGAGCCTCGATGAACAGTTAAAAATTGCTAAAGAGAATATTGAACTGAGCGAGAAAACCCTGCAGATGATGAAGCTTCAATACACGGCAGGGCAAATTAATTCATTAGCAATTCAGCAATCGGAAGCGCAAAAGAAAACGGCAGAACTTATTGTGCCTTTAGCGAAACAGAATATTTCCGTGCAGGAAAATGCATTGAGCATTCTTTGTGGAGAATATCCTAAGTCGGTCGAAAGATCAGAAGGTTTACATACAATGATCTCTGAAAATCCTTTCACAGCCGAAGTTCCTGCTCAATTATTAAGCCGAAGACCAGATTTGAAAGCAGCGGAATTCAACGTCATCAGCTTGAATGCTAAAACGGGTTTAGCCAAAGCGGCCATGTATCCTAGTATAAGTTTGTCGCCACAGGTTGGAGTCAATTCTTTTAAAGTAAGTACGTGGTTT
Source organism: Chryseobacterium sp. UBA6632 (assembly GCA_002455915.1). GTDB lineage: Bacteria > Bacteroidota > Bacteroidia > Flavobacteriales > Weeksellaceae > Chryseobacterium. Next base: position 8,365 of record DKLU01000211.1, on the reverse strand, counting down.
GATCTTCCGGGTTCTATTACGAAAACTTTGGCTGCCAATTTAGCAATGCCTCTTTTACAGAAAAGACAATTGAAAACGGCTTATGAAACAGAAATTATCGAACAGGAAAGGCAGTTATTACCTTTAAACAAACAATGATGACAGCTGTTGGTGAAGTTTCCGATGCGATGGCAAAATCCAAAGGCAGTACAGAAAGACTAGCTTTATTGCATGAAAGAACTCTGATTCTTGAAAAAGGAATCAGCGATGCTTTAAAATTGTATAAAAGCGGAATGGACACTTATCTTGAAGTAATCACTGCACAAAATAATAAACTTCAAAATGATCTGGAACAAAACAGCGTTATTTTGGAAAAATTGAATGCTGAAGTTGATCTTTTTCGAGCGTTAGGAGGAGGTGTTGAATGAAAATACGACGAAACTCATTATATTTTTCAATGAAATCAATCTGAAAAAGTCCGTTTTAAATTAAAAAACGGACTTTTGTTTAAAAAAAATTAACTTTGAAAAACAAATCACAAAATTTAGAATTATTATTTTTAACCTAAACAAAATCAAATAAATAAGCTAGGGAATGATTTCCGCAAGAAATACCGTTTATATTAATGAAATATTAAATTATAAGTTAATTTTAATATTTTTTTGAAAATAATATCATCGTATTGTAATTATTCCTATCTTAGTGATGTATTAATCACATAAAAAAGATTCATGAAAAACTTCAAAAAACTAGACAGAAACGAGTTAAAAACTATTTCAGGTAACGGACTACTTGACAACATCGGAGGATTAGTAGGCGGTATTGGTGGCGCTGTAGGTGGTGCTATCGGCGGAGTAGTAGGTGTAGTAGGTGGCGTTGTTGGCGGCGTTGGAGGTGTTGTTGGTGGTGCTGTAGGCGGCATCGGAACAGTAGTAGGAAACACGTTGTGCCAAGTACAGTGCGCTGTAGGTGGAGTAGTTGAAATTAAACTGCTAGCTTGCGGATCTACTTGCTAATTAAAAAACAAGTAAAGTAAAGGTGTAACCGCTCTTTTTAGAGCGGTTTTTTATTTTTCAATATGTATAAATTGTCATTTATATTAATGAATAATTAAATAATAATTGTTTTTGTTTATTTTATTGAAAATATTTTTATCATATTATAATTATTCCTATATTAGTGATGTATTAATCATTTAAATAAATAAGTCATGAAAAATTTCAAAAAATTAGACAGAGACCAGTTAAAAACAATTTCAGGAGACGGACTTCTTGATGGCCTTGGCGGATTAATCGGCGGTATTGGCGGCGCAGTTGGTGGTGCTATTGGAGGTGTCGGTGGCGTTGTAGGAGGCGTTGTCGGTGGTGTAGGTACCATCGTTGGTGGTGTTGTAACTGGTGTTGGAGGAGTACTGGAAGGTACTTTATGCAACGTACAATGTGTAGTAAGCGGAGTAATCGAAATCAAACTTCTTGCTTGCGGAGCACCTTGCTAATAGAAAAATAAAAAAATAGTAGCCGCTTCAGAAAAGCGGCTATTTTATTGATGATTAATTTAAAATTTCATTCATTTGAGTGAGAATAACGGGTTTCCCATCTGTTATCAGAATGGTATGCTCATGCTGTGCCATGTAACCTCCCTTGTTTCCAACCATCGTCCAGCCGTCGTTGAGCTCTACAGCAATGGTCGAATCGGTGGAAATAAATGTTTCAATAGCAACAACAGAATTTTTCTTAAATCTTCTGTTATCAAATCGATTTCTGTAATTCAGCAATTCATCGGGTTCTTCGTGCAAACTTCTTCCCACACCATGTCCGCCGAGATTTTTAATTACTTTAAAACCTCTTTTTTTAGCTTCCGTTTCCATAAGATGACCGATATCTGCAATTCTTACACCGCCTTTTATATTATTGATAGCTTTCTGTAAAATATCTTTAGAAGCATCTACCAATTTTTGATGATGATTAATATCTTTTCCTACTACAAAAGAACTTCCGTTGTCGGCCCAATATCCGTTGAGCTCTGCAGAAACATCAATATTAAGCAAATCGCCATCCTTTAAAATTCTTTTATCGGAAGGGATTCCGTGGCAAAATTCATTGTCAAGGCTTATGCAAGCATAACCAGGAAATCCATAGGTAAGATAAGGTGCAGAGTTCGCTCCGAAATCAGAAAGAATTTTGGCTCCAAACTCATCAATCTCTTTTGTCGTCATGCCGGGTTTAGCGTAATTCACCATTTCCTTCAGTGTATAGGCAACGGCTTCACTTACTTTTTGCATTCCGATCAACTCACTTTCGTTGGTTATTGACATAATGAAAGTATTTAAAATTTAAATGTATTCAAAGATAATTAATTAAGATCCTTTATTTAAATTTTTACAATATTTTTTTGTGTATTGCTATTTAATGTTAGATATTCAAAACATCCTTAATACTTTTAAACTCCATAAAACGTTTATGCTCCAGATTCTTTTCATATTGCTCGTGGCTCCAAGTGACATGGTAAGGAATATGCGCGGCAAATCCGCCAATTTCTAAGACGGGTAAAACATCAGATTTAATAGAATTTCCCAACATCAAAAAATTCTCAGGTTGGCAATCCAGATGTTTCAACAGTTTTTGATAATCACTTTCTTTTTTATCACTCATGATCTCGATATGATGAAAATAATCCTGCAATCCGGAATTTTTTAATTTACGTTCCTGATCAAGCAAATCACCTTTAGTCGCAACAATTAACCTATATTTTCCCTTTAAGCTTTCCAGTGTTTCATGAACGCCGTCTAATAATTCGATTGGTTTTTGAAGCAACTCATGACCGATCTCGATGGTTTTATTGATTAATGCCAATGAGGCTGTATTCTCAGAAACACGACAAACCGTTTCTACCATACACAACATAAATCCCTTTACGCCATAACCGTATAACGATAGATTCTGCATTTCTGTTTTAAATAACTCTTGAGAAACAGAATGTTGCGGCAAATAATCTTCCAGCAAACTACAAAACTGTTGTTCCGCTTCCTGAAAATAAGGCTCATTGATCCAAAGGGTATCATCGGCATCAAAAGCAATCGTAGTAATTGAATTATTCATATTATATTCACTTTAGTTTTTGTATTTTTCTGCCGACAAAATTCAGAATAAATAATAACCTGCGAAAGGACATTTGTCCCGGATAAAATTATGTTAAGAACCAATCAGCCATTTTTAGATTATTTAGATTCACTTTTTACTCATCAGGAGCATAAAGACAATATCGTTATAAAGTCTTATAAGAAAGGAGAAAAACTACTCACACAGAATGAAAATTCAACAAAAATAATGCTCGTAAAGAGCGGAATTACCAAATGCTTTTTCGTTGAAGAAAATGATAAAGAATATATTGTAGAATTCTTGGGAAAAGGAGAGATCATTGGCGAAATTGAGATGTTGAAGAATGTTTCGTGTCTTTGCAGCATTGAGGCGATTACTGAGGTCACGGTATATTCTATGACGATTCCTTATTTCCGGTCTTTGATTAAAAGTGATCTTACTCTCAATAATTTGTTGCTTGATGTTTTTGCTGAACGTATCGTTAATACTTCCAGCAGAGCATCTTATCAGCAATTGCATACCACAGAGCATACTTTGTCTCAACTTTTGGAAGTGAAATCCAAAGAAATGGAAATTTCAAAAGAAGATATGGCAGCTTATCTTGGAATTACGGTGAGAAGTTTGAATCGTGCCCTGAAGGAGCTTAAAGAAAATGAAGAAGCTGAATAATTCGTTTACATAGAACGAAAATCTTCATGTATCTTTGCAGAAATATGCTGTCATAAAAAATGGAAGAACTTACATTCAGGAATGCAAAACCAGAAGATCTGAAAAGAATCGTTGAAATCTATAATTCTACCATACAATCTAGAATGGTAACGGCAGATACCGAAGAGGTTTCTGTGGAAAGCAGACAAAAATGGTTTAATGAGCACAATCCTGAAAAAAGACCACTTTGGGTAATCGAAGATCCTGAAAAAAATATGGTAGGATGGGTGAGCTTTTCGTCTTTTTATGGCAGACCGGCTTATGATGGAACGGTGGAAATAAGCATTTATATGGATGAAAATTTCCGAGGAAAAGGTTACGGTAAAAAAACCTTACAATACTGTATAGATCATGCCAGAGAGTTCGGAGTAAAAACTTTATTAGGTTTTATATTCCTTCATAACGAACCAAGTATAAAGCTTTTCCAATATTTTGAATTCGAAGATTGGGGAATACTTCCAAATGTGGCCGTTCTTGATGGAGTAGAACGAACATTGAAAATTTTAGGAAAAAGAATTGATTAAGTGAAAAGAATCATTCTACAAAATGATTTTTAAATATACTCACTCTCCCTTAAAGTAAGTAACTCAAAAAGATCCGTCTGAAAGTATATTTTCAAACGGATCTTTTTATTGTAGATCTTTATAAGCCTTTATCTGTTATTTATCCTTAAATATTGGAGCTTTGTCCTTTTCTATATAGATATATCTGCTTTTAATTCCTTTCTGAAGCATTCCCTTTTTGCGATTAAGCTCCGCAATACTTTCTATGGTTTCATTTTTAAAAGATGGTTTATCTCCTTTTTTTATCCCTTCAGCCAAATCTTTGGTGGGATTGACATAAAAATCTTCTATAAAAGTATTGAATTTAGCATGAGTAGTCGCTAAAGCGGGTTTTCCATAATGAGTTTCAACGAAATTAGAAGTGTCGTAAGTCTGAGGAAGTTTTGTGTTGTTGATGAGCTTGTAAATGAAGTTTTTGTCGGTATCTTCTACAATAAAGATCAATCCTGGAAGTCCGCGGAATTTGTAAGGACCTTCTTTGATGTTAATATCATTCGAGAACCAGGCGATCCAGCTTCTGCCGCCAAAATCAGCAGTAGCTTTTTGTAGTTTGTAACCATTGTATTTCTGAGTTTCAGAAGATAAATTCCATTTAATATCATCATCGGATTTTATAACAAAATATTCAAAGAAATCACGATACTGATTGTTTTTTGAAGAATTTAGTTTGCGGCTAAGCACCTGATCGGTCTTTGTACTGTATCTGGAAACTGCTTCTTGACGACTTTTGTTGACAGAATCGTACTCCGCGAATTTTTTATCATAAAATTTTACAGATTCTGGATTGATATCGAGATTCATTAAATCTTTTCGATATTCTTCAGAAGCATCTCTTCTGTATTGTAATTCATATGTGAATCTGTTGGTTTGTGATTGGTAAAAAGAGGCAATACATAAACCCAGCAGAAGCATTGTTTTTCTCATTCTTTAGTTTCTGATTTTATAGTTTTTAAGGAAAGCAAAGATAGAAAATATTCTTATTTGATGGGCGCTTTGAAAGAATTGATAAATAAAGAAGCGATCTATAATATAAAAATAGACCGCCTCCGATAAAATAATAAATAAACTTTTTAAACATTGGCGTTTCCTTCCACACCATCAGAATTATCCGTTTCTTTTCCGGTAATCGCTGCAGCAACAAAAGTAAATAGACTTACTAATTTTCCTGCTTTGGTATCCCAGTAATATGTGTCTTTAGGTTGTACACGGATTATTGAAACATTGGGATCATCTTTTCCGTCGAACCACGCATTCGCCATGGGCGACCATTTGTCTTCGATGGTAGATTTATCTTTGTAAATCGAGGCTTCACCATATATAGAAAGATATTGAGAATTGCTGTTGTTCATAAAGAATAACTGAACTCTTTTGTCTTCTTTTATTTCAAAATTTTTGTTGCTGGCTTCGCTGCTGATAAACCAAAGATTTCCTTCATCATCGGTTTCCTGTAAACCCATCGGACGAGAATTGATAGGAAGTGTATCTAATTCTGTACAAAACATACAGATTTTGGCTTTTTCTGAAAGTTCTTTGATTTTTTGAATCGCTTCAATGTGATTAAGATTTTCTGTTGACATAATATTGTATTTTAAGTGATTTGATGTAAAAATTTATTTAAAATCAATTTTGATTTCTAGTTATTATTCAAATATGTTACCAAATGAAAATTTTAAAGTGTTAAAAAAATATTTACTATTGATAAAGAGAGCGAACGTGATTTGAATTTTGCAAATAATGATTTAGAATTTACAACACTTAAAATTGAAAGTTATTCTACCTTTGCTATGTAACTTAAAATACACAATTTATGAACAATTTATCAAACAAAGTAATTCTTGTAACAGGCGCTTCTAAAGGTATCGGTGCTGAAGTAGCAAAAAAATTGGCGGAAGCAGGCGCTAAATTAATTGTAAATTATTCAGGAAGTAAAGAAGATGCCGATAATGTGGTTGAAGAAATAAAAAATAAAGGCAGTGAAGCCATTGCAGTTCAGGCAGATGTAAGTAAGGCTGAAGATGTGAAAAACCTTTTTGATCAATCTATTCAGCATTTTGGAAGGATAGATGTTCTGGTAAATAATGCTGGAATTATGATCACTAAAACTATTCAGGAAACTACGGATGAGGAATTTGATCGTCATTTTAATATCAATGTAAAAGGTGTTTTCAATACCCTTCGTGAGGCTTCTACAAAATTAGCAGATAATGGAAGTATCATTAATTTTTCGACTTCGGTGAATAGATTAATGCTTCCGGGCTATGCAACATACGTTGCCACAAAATCTGCTGTTGAGCAACTAACTAGAGTTTTTTCAAAAGAAATCGGTCATAGAGGAATTAATGTAAATTCTGTTTCTCCTGGTCCTACGGCAACAGCATTGTTTTTAAACGGAAAATCGCAGGAAACAATTGACAGATTAGCTTCGCTAAACCCTTTCGGAAGAATTGCAGAAACGGATGATATTGCAAATGTAGTAGTCTTTCTGGCAAGTGATGAAGCCAAATGGATCAATGCTCAAAACATCGGTGTAAACGGCGGAATGGCATAACGAAATAATTTGTTTCATTTTATATTTAACTATAAGTCCCGTCAGATTTGCTTTTTTCGTAAAACTGTCGGGGTTTACTGATAGATTGTTTGAATGCCAAATAAAAGAGATTTAAATAAACTTAATCTGAAAATCCTAATATTTTGCAGTAATTTCGTGGATCAAATAAATTTTCAGGTACATGCAGATTGATTCTACTTCCCGTATTTCGCGTACGGTTATTTGGCTAATGTCAATTATTTCCGGACTCGTAGTGGCTAATAATTACTACAATCAACCTTTATTAGGACTTATTTCAAAAGATTTAAATGTCACTGAAAGTGCAGCAGGTAAAATTTCTGTTTTAACTCAGTTGGGATATGCTGCCGGATTATTGTTAATCGTTCCTTTAGGTGATAAGTTTTTACGTAAAAAATTAATCTTAATCGATTTGTTATTAGTTTTTGGATCTTTATTATGGATGACTTTTGCTACAGAATTATGGATGCTGTATGTTGCCAGTTTATTGATCGGAACCACTTCTGTGATTCCTCAGTTATTTGTACCAATTGCCGCTGAACTTTCATCGGATGAAGAAAGATCCGGAAATATAGGCTTGGTAATGTCCGGATTATTATTGGGAATTCTATTATCCCGTTTCGTCGGCGGAATTGTCGGAGAACTTTGGGGATGGAGAGCCATGTTCGGAATTGCTGCTGGACTCATGATTTTAGTCTGGTTTGCGGTATATAAGATGTTGCCTGAAATTCAGCCTAATTTCAAAGGAACTTATAAAGAATTAATGCAATCTGTAGCTAACTTGGCAAGAACACAGCCTGTTTTAAAATTGGCGTCGTTCCGTGGGGCGATGGCTTTTGGATCGATGTGTGCCTTGTTCACAACTTTGGTTTTTCACATGGAAAAGCCGCCTTTCAATGCAGGAGCCTCTGTGGTAGGAAGTTTCGGATTGGCTGGAGCAGTAGGTGCTTTGGCTGCGGCAAAAGTAGGAAAGCTTCAAAAATATCTTGATATCAACCGAATTATTTTTTATTCTTTGCTGATTGTTTTGGGAAGCTGGGCATTCACTTATTTTGCCGGAGAAACGTATTGGGGACTTATTGTTGGTGTTATTCTGGTGGATCTTGGTGTGCAATCCAGTCATATTATGAACCAGACCAATTATTTCATGATTAAATCGAACGCAGTAAACAGATTGAATACGGTTTACATGGTTTCTTACTTCATTGGCGGTTCATTAGGAACATGGACGGCTTCTTTGGCGTGGCAACAGGCACAATGGGCTGGTGTTTGTACTGTAGGTGCAACGATGGGTGTTCTGGCATTAATTGCTCATTTGCTGTTTAATAAAAAGGTAAATGCGGTTAAATAATATTTTTTGTGGAAATCTGGATGACAAATGTTGTGGAAATTTCACAAATATTCATATAAATGACTGCATCCCTAGCCCAGATCGAAGCATTTGTTTGAGC
>DKLU01000183.1 GCA_002455915.1 Chryseobacterium sp. UBA6632 | reverse complement strand
CTTAAAATTAAAGAAAAATATGATTTTAATTATAAAATAGTATTCGATGCGAGAGGTTTGTGGCCAGAAGAAATGGCACTTGTTAAAAAGTTTGAGTTAAGTAGTTCAGATTATCTTTTTTTTAAAAATATAGAAAAAGAGTTACTAGCAAAATGCGATATTACAATAGCTGTTTCTGACACAATGCAATTAGCCTATGAGAAAATTGGAGTAAAGTCTATCAAGACAATTTATCTAAGTGTTGATACAGCTAGGCTTAAAATGAAAGAGTATATAAAAGAAAATAAATCTCAAGTTATGTTTTGCTATGTTGGTGCACTTACCAATAATACATGGCATAGAATAGAAGATTTATTAGATGTTTATTCAGAGCTGAGAAAGCATCAAGCTAATCATAAGTTAAAAATTATCACAACTTCTTCACACGAAACAATAAGAAAGATGTTTTCTAAATTATCTGAGGATGAAATTATTATTACATCCACAAGAAATTTAGATGAACTTAAAAATGAATTAGAAGATGTTGATTTTGGATTATTACCTTACAGAAAGTCTACTTCAAAGCAGGAAGATATTGTAGGAAATAGTATATTAGGAACCAAAACAGTTGAATATATTGCAGCAGGTTTACCATTATTAGTTAACAAAGATTGCGGTGGAGCTGCAAAAATTATTGAGAAATATGATTTAGGAATAGTTTACGATCCTAAATCATTTCAGGAAATTAATAAAACAAATATCAATAAATATATTAACGATGGAAGAAGTTCTGAACGCAGCAAAATTGCAGAAGAATTATTTGACTATACTAATAATGCAGTGAAGTATAAAAATTTATACTGTGAATTATATAATATAAAATAATATGTATATTTCTAAATTTGGCCTAAAAATAGTTATTCTTTTCATCATTTTTTGTCTGATAGGAAGATTTCTTTTTCCTTACGGGGATGAGCCAGATATATATGCCAGGGGAGATGAATTAATCAATGAAGCTGGTTTTTGGAACTTATATTCATATTTCCCAGAGTATTTTAATAAAGTTGATTATTATTACTTTTTTATTAACTTTCAGAAACAAAGCTTTACTTCTTTATGGCATCATATTGATAATACCTTTGCTAAGAATTTTGACATCAATATGTTAAGGTATTTTATTACTATGTTTCTTTTTCTACCTCTTTTTTGGATTATTATTTTTAGAAAAAGATTTATAAAATTAATGACATTTCTAAAATTTAAACAAGAATCAGCAGATTGGAATTTAAAATTAGACAGCTTATGCTTAAGCTTACTTTATTCGGGGCTTATCTATTATTCGGGGCTTTTTTCTATTGAGCAATTTACTTTAATATTATCATTATATATATTCCTTTTTTGGGGGAATTATCTTTTTATTTCAATTTTTTTTGCAATGATTGCTTTTATTGATTTAGGGAATAGTATGGTACTTTTATCTTTTATGCTAATTGCTTTCTACTTTCATTATATAGCTGTAGTTAAGAAAAAAGTTAAATTAGTCTATATTTCAATATTGTGTATTTTAGCCTTAGCATTAATTCTTGGAACTAGTTTTTTGACATATATAGAGTTTATACCTTTTTTGGCACAAAAGTCTAAGAACATGATTTTATTAGAAGAGTTTGAAGGATATAGAGATAAGTATCCTATTATTTTAAGACCATTTATTACTTGGATGACGAGTATATTTTTAACGCCATCTGGTATTAAGGTTGTCCTAGTCTACATTCTATTTCTTATAGGAATTGGTAATTATGTTTGGAAAATTATTAAAGTAAAATCAAATGATAAGATTTTTAAAAACAATATACTTTTATTATCAGCTTTAACGACTATCTTATTTTTTGTTTTTCTATTTCCTAATTATGCAAATGCTAAATACTATATTTTCATGGTGCCCTTTTTTATGTTATCAATTTTACAGTATTTCAACAGAGAAAAAGTAATGCTGTTTCTTACAATGTGTAATATAATATTATTTTTACACCTCTTTTTGTATAATTTATAAAAAAGTAAAATTTAATTCCTAATGATGATAACCGCTAGCATTGTAACATTTAAAAACAGTCCTGTCTTACTTGAGAAAACGATAAAAAGTTTTCTCAATCAAAAAACTAATGTTAAAATATATATAATTGATAATTCTCCAACTGATGATCTTCAAGTTTTAAAAAATCTAGGAAATAATATTGAATATCATTTTATGAATTCTAATCTAGGGTTTGGTGCGGCTCATAACGTAGCTATAAAAAAAGCGATTTCAGAAAATGCAAAGTATCATTTTATTGTAAATCCAGATATTTACTTTGTTGAGGATGTAATAAATATTATGGTCGAATTTATGAAAGAAAATTCTGATATTGGAATGATGATGCCAGAAATATTAAATGTTAATGGTTCTGTTCAATATCTTCCAAAGCTTCTGCCATCCCCGATCAGTGTTTTACTTAGAAAATTCAAGAAACCTAAATCTAAATATGAGAAATTTATAAATAATTATGAAATGCGTTTTGCACCCCGTGATAAAGTATATAATGCGCCAGTTCTTTCAGGATGTTTTACTCTTTTGAATTTAAAGGCAGTAGATATCGTTGGCTATTATGATGACTCTTTCTTTATGTATTTTGAGGATTGGGATTTATCTAGGAGAATGCATGCAAAATATAAAACTTTATATTTTCCAAAGACCTCTATCTATCATGAGTATGAGTCAGGAGCTAATAAAAATTTTAAATTATTTAAAATTTTTATTTCGTCAGCTATTAATTATTTTAACAAATGGGGTTGGTTTTATGACAAAGAAAGGTCTAAAATTAACTCTGAAATTTTATCTCAATTTAAATAATGATATATATCACGGGTGCTTCAGGTTTTGTTGGGCAAAATTTATCAAAATATCTCTTTGAGAATAGTTTAGACGTTTCACATCTTTCCTTACGTAATGAATGGACATTAGATACAAATGCTGAAGCTATCATACATCTTGCAGGAAAAGCTCATGATACAGCAAATACTTCTGCGGAGGAAGAATATTTTAAGATTAATACAGATCTTACCAAAAAAATTTTTGATGAGTTTTTAAATTCCGAAATTAATGATTTCATTTATTTTAGTAGTGTTAAAGCAACGGCTGATACTATTGATAATATTTTGGATGAAAAGCACTTGTCAAATCCTCAAACACCTTATGGAAAATCAAAACTTTTGGCAGAGGAGTATTTATTATCTAAAACATTACCAGATAATAAAAGATTATTTATTATTCGACCTTGTATGATTCACGGTCCTGGAAATAAAGGAAATTTAAATCTTCTATATAAGGTTGTGGAGAAAGGAATTCCTTGGCCATTGGCTTCATTTGAAAATAAACGTTCATTTTTAAGTATTGATAATCTCAATTTTTTAATATTACGAATTCTTAAAAACAAGAATATTGAGTCTGGAATTTATAATTTTGCAGATGATGAGTTTATTTCTACTAATGAACTTATAAAAACTATAGGAGAAGCCTCTGGGAAGAAGTCTAAATTATGGAATATTTCGACAAATTTAATTTCTAAAGTTGCAAAAATAGGAGATAGGGTAAAATTACCTTTAAATTCAGAACGATTAAAAAAACTAACAGAAAGCTATATGGTTTCTAATGATAAAATTAAACAAGCTTTAGAAATTGAAAAGTTGCCTGTTTCAGCAAAAAAAGGTTTAATAAAAACCATCAAAAGTTTCAAAAAATAAATGGAATATATTATAGCCACCATCATATTATTTATCTCAATAATAATCTATTTCAAGATTGCAGATAAATATAATATCATCGATAAACCCAATCATAGAAGCGCACACTCGCAGATTACACTTCGTGGAGGTGGAGTTATTTTTCCGATTGCTTTTATTGTTTTTTGCTTGTTTAATTTCAATGAAGTTATTGAAAATTACTGGTCATTTGGTTTGGGATTACTTGCCATTTGCTCTATTAGTTTTATTGATGATGTTAAAACGTTGTCAAATAAAATCAGGCTTTCCATTCATTTGATTTCTGTAGTATTGCTGCTTTATTTTACGGGTGCATTTGTTTTGATGCCGTTTTGGGCTTGGCCAATTTTATTCATTCTAATTATCGGCACGCTAAATGCCTATAATTTTATGGATGGAATTAACGGTATGACAGGTGTTTACAGTTTAGTAACATTAGGTTCAATATTATATATCAATAAAAATATAATTCCGTTTACAGATGAAAATTTCATCATGTATCCTATTTTGGCATGTATTGTTTTTCTGTTTTTTAATTTTAGAAAGAAGGCGAAATGCTTTGCAGGTGATGTGGGAAGTATGGGAATTGGTTTCTGGGTAATCGGATTGATTACGTTACTGATTATGAGAACAGGTGAGTACAAATTCATCCTATTACTCTCAATCTATGGAATGGAAGTCGTTTTAACAATTATTGAAAGAATACTGTTAAAAGAAAATATTTTTGAAGCGCACAGAAGGCACTTATATCAACTATTTGTAAATGAAAAGAAGGTTTCTCATTTAATAATTAGCTCTGTTTATGCCATTTTTCAATTAATTGTGAATATATTTTTAGTAAATTCGCAACTTCCGATTTGGGCTGTCATTTTAATTATTTTTATTCCGATTGGAGGTCTGTATTTAGGGCTGAAATGGAGTTTGAAAAAACAATTTAATCTCTAGAAAAAACAAAATAAATTATGAAAATTAAAGAAACTCCGCTAAAGGATTGTTATATCATCGAGCCTACTGTTTTTGAAGATGACAGAGGCTACTTTTTCGAAAAATTTAATGAAAAAAAATTCGAAGAGCTTACAGGTATGAACGGTCATTTTGTTCAGGATAATATTTCAAAATCTTCTTATGGTGTTCTTCGCGGTCTTCATTTGCAAAAAGGAGAGCACGCACAGGCAAAACTGGTTTCGTGTCTGGAAGGAAAGGTATATGATGTTGCTGTTGATTTAAGAGAAGATTCTCCAACTTTTGGAAAATGGTTCGGAATTGAATTGACTCCAGAAAACAAACTTCAGCTCTATGTTCCGAGAGGTTTTGGTCACGGATTTTCTGTATTAAGCGAAACTGCTATTTTTGCTTACAAATGCGATAACTTTTACAATAAAGAGTCTGAAGGCAGCGTAATTTGGAATGATTCTGAATTAAATATCGACTGGAAATTACCATTAGATGTTGTTCAGTTATCAGAAAAAGACCGCGTATTGCCCACGTTTTCAGAAAGAAACTTTTAATATGATATTGAAAACCACTTCATTGAAGTGGTTTTTATTTTTTAATTCAAACCCTTCAATATTTTGTATCTTTGCAAACTCAAAATCAAAAAGATGCGCACAAAATCTGTAGGTAAGAAGAAAATTAATGTTGTAACGCTTGGTTGCTCCAAAAATGTTTATGATTCTGAAGTTTTAATGAGTCAGCTGAAGGCTAATGGTAAAGAAGTGGTTCATGAAGACAGAGGAGATATTGTTGTAATTAATACCTGCGGATTTATCGATAACGCGAAGGAAGAATCAATCAATACAATTCTTGATTATGTTGATGCTAAAAACAGAGGTGAAGTAGAGAAAGTATTCGTTACAGGTTGTCTTTCAGAAAGATATAAGCCAGATTTGGTTCGTGAAATTCCTGATGTTGACCAATATTTCGGAACCAGAGATCTTCCGATTTTATTAAAACATTTGGGTGCTGATTATAAGCATGAATTGGTTGGAGAAAGATTAACGACAACGCCAAAGCACTATGCGTATCTGAAAATTTCAGAAGGCTGCGACAGACCTTGTTCATTCTGTGCAATTCCGTTAATGAGAGGAGGTCATGTTTCCACTCCAATTGAAAAATTAGTCCTTGAAGCACAAAAGTTGGCTAAAAAAGGAACCAAAGAATTGATTTTGATTGCTCAGGATCTTACCTATTATGGTTTAGATATTTACAAAAAGCGTGCTCTAGGAGATTTATTAAAGGAATTGGTAAAAGTAGAAGGAATCGAATGGATTCGTCTTCACTATGCCTTCCCAAGTGGTTTCCCAGAAGATGTTTTAGATATTATTCGTGAAGAACCTAAAGTTTGTAATTATATAGATATTCCCCTTCAGCACATTAATTCAGATTTATTGAAATCGATGAAAAGAGGAACAACTCACGAAAAAACTGATGCACTTTTAGGCAAATTCAGAGAAAAAGTTCCTGATATGGCGATTAGAACTACACTTATCGTGGGTTATCCTGGTGAAACTGAAGAAAGATTCCAAGAATTGAAAGATTGGGTAAAAGAGCAGAAGTTTGACAGATTAGGCTGTTTCACTTACTCTCATGAAGAAAATACCGGAGCTTATGTATTGGAGGATGATATTCCACAAGAAGTGAAAGAGGCTAGGGTAGAGGAGATTATGGAACTTCAGTCTCAAATTTCTTGGGAAAAGAATCAGGAAAAGGTAGGTAATATATATAGATGTATGTTCGACAGAAAAGAAGGGAATTATTTTATTGGTAGAACAGAGTACGATTCTCCGGATGTTGATAACACCGTGTTGGTTTCTGCAGAGAATACTTATATCTCAATTGGTGAATTTGCTGATGTTAAAATTACCTCTGCTGAAGAATTTGATCTGTATGGTGAATTGGTTTAGTAAATCTGTTTGCTATTTATCATAATTTAAAGATAATCAGGATTATTAAGCTTCTGATTTTAAAATATTAATAAAATTTAATGATTTGCAGTTTTAACTACTTGTAGAGTTAATTAATTGTTTGTCAATTGTTTATGTTTTTTAATTTAAAAATTATTTGTTTTTTTTATAATATAATAATGAAATTAAAAAATTAAATCATAAATTTGCAACAAGAATAGTTTTTTATAAATGCTATTTGTTGAGAATTAAATGGTTAAAGAGTGAAGGAATCAGAAGCGGAATGGTTTTTGATTTACTGCATTTAAAATTTAACGGTTTAGTTTTTAAATTAGGCACAAGTTGGGATCGTAAGATCCTATGATAATAAAAAATTATTGGTGAAAAAAATGTAATTAAAATCTTTAAAAACTTATGAAAAAATTTTTATTCACAGCAACTATGCTTGTTTGTTTCTCAGCGCTTTCTAAGGCGCAGCAAGGACGAGTTGGTATTAATACTACCACTCCGGCAGCTACACTAGATGTTGCAGCTAATACTGCTGATGCTACTAGACCAGACGCGTTGCTAGCCCCTCGTATGACAGAAGATCAGTTAGCTGCTAAAAATGCTGCTTTTGCTGATGGTACAGCTGGTACACCAAGCGCCCAAAATGGTGCATTAGTGTATGTTACTGCTGTTGATGGTACTACAACTGCTAAAACAGTTAATGTTACAGCTTCAGGTTACTATTACTATGATGGTACTGTAGGTAATAATGTTTGGAAAACTTTAGGTGGAGGAAATGCAGCTGCAGTAAATCCTACTTATAGATCTACTCCAGGAGCAGCGGTAATCACTATCAATGCTAGTGATGTTGGAAATATTGTTCTTATTACAGCTGGTGCTCAAGGACAAATTCAATTGCCAACTCCTACAGCAGCGATGGTAGGTAAAAAATTGACGATTGTAGAAATAGGTGGTATTCTTCAAGGCTTAACAAACTTGAATCCTACTTACAAGACTAATACATTAAGTGGTCTTCAACAGTTCGGATCTGAGTTTATTACTGATGGGACTAACTGGTATGCACTAGGTGGACAATAATATTTAACACATATATTAAAAAAAATTTAGATTTAAGATGAAAAATATAAAATATCTAGTTGCAGCAATCTTAGTATCTTCTTTAGGAAGCCAAATGTCTGCACAAATTAAAGGAAATCAACCTTTTTCTGATAATAGTATCCCTGTTTCCTCAGCATTCTTAGATGCTTCGGCTACTAGTACGGTTTCAACCGCTAATTTAGGTAAAGGACTTATTTTCCCGAGAGCTGATCTTACTCAATTAACATTAGCTAACCAAGGAACTTTATATAATGCAGGGAATAACCCAAACAGATTTGACGGTATGATTGTGTATAACACTGCTACTTCAGGTACAGCAGCATCAGGTACACTTTCCGAGCCTCTTTCTCAAGGATTCTGGTATTACGATAATAAAACAACTAACCCAACAGGGGGAACGTGGAGACCTTTTTCACCGTCTAAAGAGAATATCTTAACTACAGAAACTGTTACTAACAGATTGGTTAACAATGCTCAAATCTACGGTATCAAAGGTACTTTTACTACAACAGGTAACAGTACAAGTGTAACAATTCCTGCTCCAACAGGTATTACTTCAATGTATGGTATCACTATTTATAAAGCGGGAACTAACACAGTATATGGTAGAGAGCTTTATTCTTATGATATTACTAACGGATCAGCTGTTACAGGATCTCCAAGCATGTCTGTAGTATATCCTACAGGAACTTATGATTATGTATTAGAATATTTGAAATAATAATATTTTAAATCAAATAATATAAAAACCAATGAGATTCTCATTGGTTTTTTGTTTTTACAGAGTTAGAATAAACTTATCTAGAACTTTAATATTTTATGAAAATTTCTAAAATATTGATATGCTTGATAATCAGCTGGTTTTGGAATTTTGAAATTTAAATTGTGCTTCAGTTAGTTAATTTTGTTAACTTTTTAACCTTTATTTTAACTTTTTTTAACAATGTTGTTTAAATGCCCTATTCATAGGTAGTTACAAATGGAGTTAACATAGAATTGATTTTTTGTTAACATATTTTAACAAATGAAATAGGCTCATTGGAACTTTACTGATACATTTGCCCTGTCAAAACCAATAAAAGTTCAACATGATGAAAAGATTCATTCTCGTAATCATAATGATGATTTCAACCTTTGGTATTTATTCTTTCAAGAACAGTGCCATAGATGCGAAAAAAACAAGTTATGCATCGTACTACCACGATAAGTTTAATGGTAGAAAAACAGCTAGCGGTGAGATTTTCGATAACGGAAAATTTACAGCAGCAAACAGAACGCTTCCGTTTGGTACTAATATTAAAGTAACCAATCTGAACAATGGAAAAGAGGTTATAGTGAAGGTAAATGATAGAGGACCTTTCCATTCATCAAGAGCATTAGATATGTCTAAAGCCGCGTTCGATGAGATCGGAGATATTGACCGAGGTACAATTCCGATCGAATATGAAATTGTCGATTAAAATTTATGATTTTAAATTAAAAAAGCCAACTGACTCAGTTGGCTTTTTGCTTTGTATTAAATGTCTAATTCTACTAAGGCAGGGCAATGGTCAGAATGTACCGCTTCTTTCAAAATAACAGCTCTCGAAAGCTTATCTTTTAAAGTATAACTGGTAAAGTTATAATCTAATCTCCAACCTTTATTTCTTTCGCGAGAATTTTGCCTGTAGCTCCACCAAGTATAATTATCCGGTTCGTTGTTGAAAAACCTAAAAGAATCGATTAATTCGCATTCATTAATAAAATCGGTCATCCATTCTCTTTCCATCGGTAAAAAGCCTGAAACATTCTTTAAACCGATCGGATTATGAATATCAATCGCTTCATGACAAATATTAAAATCTCCTGAAATAATTAAATTAGGAATGGTCTTTTTTAATTCTTTAATATAAGCCAGAAAATCGTGGCAAAACTGCATTTTAAAATCTAGCCTTTCGATATTTGAAGCAGAAGGCACATATACTGAAATCGCAGAAAATCCGTCGAAATCCGCACGAATGATTCTCCCTTCATTATCATAGCTTTCTATACCGCAACCATATTCTACATGATTAGGCTTTATTTTAGACGCAATTCCGACGCCGCTATAGCCTTTTCTCTGCGCCGAGTGCCAATAACTGTGATAACCTAATTTTTCAAGACTATCAATATCGATCTGGTCATTTCCTGCTTTACTCTCCTGAATACATATCACATCCGGGTCGGCAGTCTTCAGCCAACCCAAAAAATCTTTTGTAAAAGCGGCTCTTATTCCGTTTACGTTGTAGGTAATTAATCTCATGGTTCAAAAATATAAAAAAACAGCCGGAAAAAACCTTTCGATCTTTTCCGGCTCAACCCAGAATTGAATAAACTATGAAAAAAACTACTTGGGTTCTAAAATACTGAACGGAATAATACACTCTTCAAGAGAAATTCCTCCGTGCTGGTATGTTTCTTTATAATAATTCACAAAGTGATTATAATTTTTAGGATAAGCTAAAAACGTATTATTCTTGGCGAAGATATATTTCGAACTTAAATTTCCTTTAGGTAAAAACAGTTTTTCAGGATTTGTAACTGCCCAAACATCACGATCGTCATACGTTAAACTTTTACCCGTCTTATAACGAATGTTGGTAGAAGTCTCTCTGTCACCAACCACTTTGCTTGGCTTTTTAACATACACCGTTCCGTGATCGGTTGTAATAATCAATTTGAAACCACTTTCCGCAGCTGTTTTAATGATTTTTAATAAAGATGAATTTTCAAACCAATTTAATGTTAGTGATCTGAAGGTTTTATCATCACGAATCAATTGGTCAACAATATGATTATCTGTTTTTGCGTGAGATAAAATATCGATAAAGTTGTAAACAATCACCAATAGGTCATTATTTTTATGCTGATTGAAATCGTCATAAATCTTTCTTTCAAAATCGGCATTCAAAACTTTTAAATATTTCATTGATTTTGAACTTAAACCAATTCGCTTCATTTGATCTTCTAAGAAATCGCGCTCAAATTCGTTTTTGTTACCTTCTTCATTATCATTAAACCATTTATCCGGAAAACGTTTTTCGATTTCCGAAGGCATTAATCCTGCAAAAAAAGAATTTCTTGCATATTGAGTTGCCGTTGGTAAAATGCTGTAATAATAATCCTCAGATGTTTTGTTGTAAAATTTAGTGAATAAAGGCTCAATTACTTTCCACTGATCATAACGAAGATTATCAACCATCAGCAAAAGAACTTTGTCTTTTTCTACTTCAGGTTTTACTTTTTCTTTGAAGAGTGTATGGCTCATGATCGGTTTATCATGCCCTTGCAACCAGTCTTCATAATTGTTTTCTATAAATTTTGCAAACTGAATATTGGCTTCCTCTTTCTGACTTTGAAGAAGATCGGCAAATTCATTATCCGCTACTTTATCAAATTTAATTTCCCAATTAAGGATTTTCTTATAATATTCTGCCCATTCTTGGTATGTTCTTAAATAAGACAATTCCATAGAAAGGTTTCTGAATTCTTGCTGATATTGTAAAATAGTTTTCTGCTCCACAAGATTATCCTGTTGCAGATTTTTCTTTAATGAAAGTAAAATTTGGTTAGGATTCACAGGTTTCAGGATATAATCGGCAATTTGGGAACCAATTGCTTCTTCCATAATGTGCTCTTCTTCACTTTTCGTTACCATTACAATCTTCAGCGCATTATCTTTATCCTTGATCATAGGAATCGCTTCAAGACCGGAAATTCCCGGCATATTTTCATCAATAAGTGTTAAGGCGAATTTCTCTGAATCCATCAATTCCAAAGCCTCGTTTACATTGTTAACAGGGGTTACCTGATAACCTTTTTTTTCTAAAAATACGATATGAGGTTTTAGTAAATCTATTTCATCATCAATCCATAATATCTTTTCCGACATAATAATTTTTTTTACATGGTTATTGTATCAAAATGTTGACCAATTCTTTCTAAAAACTGCCAAAATACGCAGCTTTATAGTTAAATAATCGTTAAAAACAAATTTATATTATCTTCAACAATTAAAGACTATGAATATATAATTTTTAATGCTTTAATGAAAGGATTTATAAAGAAAAATTCAATTTAAATTTAGAATTGTTTCAAGTAAAAATAAAATGATACAGAACAGCGAATAGCCGAATTGAAAACTGTTTTAATATTTATTTAATTGAAGTTCCGTTTTAAATTTCCTAACTTTGTTTACTAATCAGACCTTTCAATGCAGAATAAGCTAAAAATTATTAATGATCCTGTTCACGGTTTTATCAGAATTCCACACGAAATTTTATTCGATATTATAGAACATCCCTATTTTCAGAGATTAAGAAGAATCGGGCAAACCGGACTTTTAAATCTGATATTTCCCGGGGCAACGCATACGAGGTTTCATCATGCGCTGGGGGCAATGCATTTGATGGTGACGGCTTTGGATACATTGAAACAGAAAGGCGTTGAAATCTCTTTAGAGGAAGAAAAAGGTGCGATGTTGGCGATTTTAATGCATGATATTGGTCATGGGCCGTTTTCTCATGCACTCGAAAGTATGTTGATGGATGATTGGCATCACGAAAATCTTTCGTTATTATTAATGAACAGGTTAAATGTGGAATTTGATGGTCAGCTTTCTGTTGCGATTGAAATGTTTCAGGGGAAATATCATAGAAAATTTTTTAATCAGTTAATTTCTTCCCAGCTAGATGTAGATAGGCTTGATTATTTAAAGCGTGATAGCTTTTTTACAGGAGTTTCTGAAGGAAATATTAATACCCAGCGAATTATTTCCATGATGAATGTGTGTGAAGAAGGAGAGTTGGTGATTGATGCAAAAGGAGTCTATTCCATAGAAAATTTCCTGACCGCCAGAATGTTTATGTATTGGCAGGTTTATTATCACAAAACATCGGCTTTGGCGGAATTTATTTTGGTGAAAATTTTAGAAAGAGCTAAATATCTCGTTTCTCAGGGTTTTGAGCTTCCTGCTTCTGATAATTTAAACTATTTTTTGCATCGTGGAAAAGCCGCTGCATCTGATGAAGATGTAGAAAAATTCACTCAGTTGGATGATAATGATATTATTCAAGCGATGAAATTCTGGCAAAATTCTGAAGATTATGTCTTGGCTTATTGGTGTAAATGTGTGATTCAGCGAAATTTACCAAAAACAATTATTTCATCACATCCGTTTGATGAAAAATTTATTGAAGAAAAAATAAAAAAGGGGAACGAAATTTTAGAAATCGATAATGCAAATGAATTGGTTCATGAAATTAAAAGAAAACTTCTTCCTTACGATACTGAAAAACAACCCATTTATTTATTGCAGAAAAACGGAACAAAATTAAGACTTGATGAATCGGAAGATCAGCTTTTATCAGGCTTGATTGTGAATAAAACGACAAGATATATCTTAACATTTCCAAGGGAAAACGCGAACGGAAATCTTAAAGTATATTAAAATTGATAATCCTAAAATTAAAAAATGTTTGCGAATTATAGAATTTCTTATCTTTGCAGAATATGGAATTTACAGCTTCGCAAATTGCAAGTTTTATTGACGGAAAAATAATAGGCGACGAAAATGCGCTTATTAAAGGGGTTTCACCAATTGAAGGTGGGGAATCTGGGCATCTTTCTTTTATAGCACAAGATAGATTTTCCCATTTTTTAGATACCTCAAACTGCTCCGTTCTTATTGTTTCTGAAAACCTTTTAACAAAAGACACTTATAATCCAACCATAATTGCAGTAAAAGATGCTTATCTTTCTTTTCAGATCCTGATGAATTTATATCAGGAAATGCAGGGAAGAAAAGATGGCATTGAAGACGGATCATCTATTCACGAAAGTGCAAAGATCGGTGAAAATGTGTATATTGGAGCGTTTACTTACGTTTCTGAGAAAGCAAAAATTGGAGACGGTACACAAATTTATCCTCAGGTATATATAGGTAAAGGCGTAAAAATTGGTAAAAACTGTAAAATCGACAGTGGTGCCAGAATTTACGACTACTGTATTATTGGTGATAATTGTGTGATCCATTCCAATACCGTGATCGGTGGCGATGGTTTTGGTTTCCAGCCAACAGCGGAAGGTTTCAAAAAGATACCTCAGCTTGGTAATGTTATCATTGAAGATGATGTGGAAATCGGATCTAATTGTAGCATCGACAGAGCAACTATTGGTTCTACCATGATTGGAAAAGGAACTAAAATCGATAATTTAATCCAGATTGCTCACAATGTGAAAATCGGACAGAATAATGTAATTGCAGCACAAGCAGGAATTGCAGGTTCTACGGTTATCGGTGACTGGAACCAGATTGGAGGCCAAGTAGGTGTTGTAGGACACATTAAAATTGGAAATCAGGTGAAAATTCAGGCTCAGAGTGGCGTGAATTCTAGCGTTAATGATAAAGAAACTTTGTACGGTTCGCCGGCAATTAGCTATAACGACTATCTGAGAAGCTATGTGCATTTCAGAAATCTTCCTGACGTTGTAAAAAGAATAAATAATCTTGAGAATACCTCAAAAGATAATACTAATGAGTGATATGCAAAAAACACTTCAGCAAGAGGTTACTCTTTCTGGAATTGGCCTTCATACGGGTAAAGAAGTAAAACTAACCATTAAACCTGCTAAAGAAAATACAGGTTTTATATTTGTAAGAACAGACCTTGAAGGGCATCCTCAGGTTGAGGCAGATGTGAATTATGTTGTGGCAACCGAAAGAGGAACAACATTAGAAAAATTAGGCGTAAAAATTACTACTTGCGAACATCTTTTAGCCGCTTTGGTGGGCTGTGATGTTGATAACGCAATTTTGGAAATGGATGCTTCTGAACCTCCTATTTTAGACGGATCTTCAAAATTCTTTGTTGAAGCCATTGAAAGCGTTGGAGTTGTAGATCAAAATGTAGCCAGAGAATATCTTGTGGTGAAAGAAGTTCTTACGTACAGCGATCCGGCAACTGGTTCAGAGATTACCATCATTCCTTCGGATACTTACGAAGTAACGACTATGGTAGATTTTGGAACTAAAGTTTTAGGAACTCAAAATGCCACGTTAAAAAATATATCAGAATTTAAAGATGAAATTTCATCTGCAAGAACGTTCAGTTTCTTGCATGAGTTGGAAATGCTTTTAGATCATGGCTTGATTAAAGGTGGAGATATTTCCAACGCGATTGTATATGTAGATAAAGATCTTACTCCTGATACAACAGAAAAATTAAAGAAAGCCTTCGGAAAAGACAATGTGTCTATCAGACCAAACGGAATTCTTGATAATTTAAATTTAAACTATCCAAACGAAGCTGCAAGACATAAATTGCTTGATGTAATTGGTGATTTAGCTTTGGCTGGTGTGAAAATAAAAGGTAAGGTAATTGCCAACAAACCAGGACATTTCGTTAATACTCAATTTGCTAAAAAGCTGAACCGTCAGTGGAAATTGCAGAAAAAGAAAAACGTTCCTGATTTTGATTTAACTAAAGAACCTGTTTTCGATATCAACGGAATTATGAAGCTTATGCCTCACAGACCACCGTTTTTGTTGATTGATAAAATTCTTGAACTTTCAGATTCTCACGTAGTAGGTTTGAAAAATGTAACAATGAACGAACCTTTCTTCGTTGGGCATTTCCCTAAAGAGCCTGTAATGCCGGGAGTTTTACAAGTAGAAGCTTTAGCACAGACAGGGGGAATTTTGGTATTGGCAAGCGTTCCGGATCCTGAAAACTATTCTACGTATTTCATTAAAATTGATAAAGTGAAATTCAAAAGAAAAGTAGTTCCTGGAGATACTATTATTTTCAAAATTGAACTTATAGAGCCTATCAGAAGAGGTATTGTTCACATGCAAGGATACGGATATGTAGGAGATGCTGTGGCAGTAGAAGCAGAGCTAATGGCTCAAGTTGCAAAAAATAAAATTGATTAAATGATTCATCAATTAGCAGCCGTTGATAAACGTGCGAAAATCAGCAAAAATGTTGTAGTAGAACCATTTACTACCATTGCGGCAGATGTTGAAATAGGAGAAGGAACTTGGATTGGTTCTAACGTTACCATTATGGATGGAGCCAGAATCGGCAAAAATTGTAAGATTTTTCCGGGAACTGTTATTTCTGCGATTCCTCAGGATCTTAAGTTTGACGGTGAAGACACACAGACAATCATTGGTGATAATACGACATTGAGAGAATGTGTTACCGTAAATAAAGGGACGAAAGCACTGGGGTATACCAAAGTAGGAGATAACTGTTTAATAATGGCCACTTCTCACGTCGCTCACGATTGCATTATAGGAAATAATGTAATTATTGCTAACGGATGCGGGATTGCAGGACATGTAGAAATAGGAGATTTTACCGTGATGGGGGGCTTATCAGCCGTTCAGCAGTTCGGGAAAATTGGTAAACATACCATGATTTCCGGAGGATCGTTGATCAGAAAAGATATTCCGCCTTATATTAAAGTAGGAAGAGAGCCTATATCTTATGCAGGAATCAATTCTGTAGGATTAAGGAGAAGAGGATTTTCTAACGAGAAAATTTTTGAAATCCAGAAAATCTACAGATCTATTTTCCAGATGAAGATGAATGTTACTCAGGCATTGCTTTACATAGAAAAAGAAATGCTTCCAACGGCTGAAAGAGATGAAATTCTTCAGTTTATCCAAAATTCACCAAGAGGTATCGTAAAAGGATACGGAACCGGTAAGGAAAGAGAATAATTTTAAGCAAAATATAGATGAAAAATTTAATCCTGATAGTAGCGCTTTCGACCGTCAATTTATTGTTTGGTCAGCAAACGGAAGGATTAAAAATTGTAAAGGAAGGTAAAATGTCGATGGAACGAAGAATTCCTTCAAAAACCGGCGACAGCCTTGCTAAATAATTTAAATGATATTCTAAAACAGAATACTATCGGTGGAAGCTCCATTTTGGGAACAGCCAATCCTTATCATTCTGAAGTTCAGATCAACGTGAACAGATTACAAAATAACGTGAATACATTTAATAATAATTTATATAACCGAATGCCTATGCAAGGGCAGGGAATACAATTTAATAAAAGAAAATAATATACAAAAATTAATGGCAACAAGTAACGATATCAGAAAAGGGCTTTGTATTGAATACAGCAATGATATTTTCAAAGTAATCGAGTTTCTTCACGTAAAACCAGGTAAAGGGCCTGCTTTCGTAAGAACAAAATTAAAATCAGTAACCAACGGAAAAGTTATTGATAACACTTTTTCTGCAGGTCATAAAATCGAGGAAGTAAAAGTGATCACCAGAAAGTTCCAGTATCTTTATGATGATGAGAACGGATTCCACTTCATGAATAATGATGACTTCTCTCAATTGTATTTAAATAAAGAAATGATTGAAAACTCAAACCTAATGAAAGCTGGTGAAGAAGTAACAATCATTTTGAAAGAAGCTGACGAAACTCCGCTTTCTGCAGAATTGCCACAGTCTGTTTATCTTGAAGTTGTAGAAGCTGATCCGGGTGTGAAAGGGAACACAGCAACCAATGCTCTTAAAAACGCAATCGTTGAAACGGGAGCTAGAGTAATGGTTCCTTTGTTCATCGAGCCGGGAGACAAAATTAAAGTGAGCACTGAAGACGGTTCTTACTTAGAAAGAGTAAAAGAATAATTATTCAAAAAAATTATAGAAAGCTGGAAGCATCATAACTTTCAGCTTTTATTTTTTAGGGCAGCTATTTCCATCCTCCGTTCCCGCTTTTTTGTTTTGGCTTTTCAGCCCAAACAAAAAGAGCTCCACTCAGGCTGGGCTGCAAATGTAAACCGCAAAAAACTTTGTCAAAGTTCCGAACTTTGACAAAGTTGATAACCAAACATCATTTAAAGACATGACGTTTCATCAACCACAGAAATTAAAAACGATAGCTGAAATTATCGGCGCAAAATTCGTAGGTTCAGAAGAATTTGAAGTATTGGGAACCAACGAAATTCATAGGGTAAGACCAGGTGATATTGTTTTCGTGAATCATCCGAAATATTACGATAAAGCATTAAATTCTGCGGCAACTATTATCTTGATCGATAAAGAAGTGGAGTGCCCGGAAGGTAAAGCATTGTTGGTTTCAGACGATCCTTTTAGAGATTTCAATAAGATCAATACACACTTTACGAGAATTTATAATTTCACGGAAGAACTTCATGATGTAGAAATTGGCGAAGGCACAAAAATCCATAATACAGCAGTTATTGGAAACAATGTTGTAATCGGAAAAAATACGCTTATTTTCCCAAATGTTGTGATTGGTGACAGAACGGTGATTGGAGACAATGTAGTAATCCAGTCAAACACAGTTTTGGGAGGTGACGCATTTTATTACCGTAAACTCAACGGAAATTTCGACCGTTTAATTTCTGTCGGAAATGTGGTGATCGAAAACAATGTGGAAATCGGAAACGGATGTACCATCGACCGAGGCGTTACAGACTCCACGATCATTGGGGAAGGTTCTGTGCTAGATAATCAAATCCAGATTGGACATGATACCATTATTGGTAAAAAATGTTTGATTGCTTCTCAAGTAGGAGTTGCCGGATGTTGTATCATTGGCGACGAAGTTACACTTTGGGGACAAGTAGGTATCGCTTCCGGAAATAAAATCGAAAGCGGTTCTGTTCTTTTAGGTAAAACCGGAGTCAACAGAGATCTTGAAAAAGGCACTTATATCGGTATGTTTGCCGAGGATTACAAAACCTATCTGAAAAAAGAAGTGAAGCTGAGAAATTTAAAATAATCAAGACATAAGATTAAAAAAAATCCGTCAGTTCGAGTGTTTTTCGTAATGGAATGGAGAAAAATGTATCGAGAACTTTTTTCAAATAATGATAATTTCTCGATACGATTTTTTCAAAATCTACTCGAAATGACGTTGTGCCATTTATGCAATGAATACTTCTAATCTCAGTTTAAAAATACAAAGTACAACAGAAATGTTGTACTTTTTTATTGCACGAAATATTTTTCACTAAGTTGAGATGTTGTGTCGATTATTTTTGTAATTTTAGACATCAAACACAATTTAATTTAGATGAAAAAACACAACTTACATGGCTCTCGCCTTCTCTCTTATTTTCCGACATTTTCTATAACTTACCTTCAAATAGATTTTTAGCCATGAGTATTTATGTGATCACTCACTTTGTAAAAAAAGGTGAAACCCTGGAAGAAATTGCGGCTTTATATGATATTCCGGATGTGAAAATGTTGTTTTCTTTCCATCATCTTCATGTTCCTAAAGATAAAAATCATTTAGGAAAAGTTTTGTATGAAGGTCAGGAGATTTTCATTCCGAATAAAGACGATATCGCAAGAATGATTTCAAAGCGTAATGAAAGAAGACAGGAAAACGTAGACCGTAAATTTCATAAACTCCGCAACAGAACATTCAATTTTCCTTGTCGAGAAATGATTTGCAGTTATTTGGTGACGATTCATGAAAAAAATTC
Organism: Chryseobacterium sp. UBA6632; assembly: GCA_002455915.1. Classification (GTDB taxonomy): domain Bacteria; phylum Bacteroidota; class Bacteroidia; order Flavobacteriales; family Weeksellaceae; genus Chryseobacterium. The sequence continues at coordinate 1,808 of DKLU01000183.1, read as the reverse complement.
CGAAAATGTATATAAACAGACTTTAATTGTAGAGCATTTTAATAAAAATGAAGATGAATTGCATCCGCTAAGAATTCATCAGTCTGAAATTACATGTAATGATAAGCTGCCTAGTTTTTCTGTTGAAATTATGTCTTCAGAATTAAATAAAAGTATTTTTCCTTTAGAAATTTATGTGAATAAGAAGGGGTTAGTTGAAAAAATTAATCAAATATATACTTTAAGGAAAAAATGGAAACAGCGTAAACCAGATTTACAAGAACTTTTTGAAGGTGAAATAGGAGGTAAGTTAATAGAACAGGTGGATTATAAAATTTGTAATTCTGATATTTTGAGCGATTACCTCAATTCTAATATTCTTTGGGCGCTATTATTACGCGGTAGAATGGGGAATTACGAAGACGGAATCTGTAAAAAATATATAAAACTGCTGAATGAATTATGTATTGTAAAAAATGTGATGTTGAAAAATGAAGATGTCAACAGCAAATATTATTACATTTCTCAGGAGATTAGAAAAAAAAATAATTCTGATTTTCAGATGAATGTAAAATATAAGCAGGATATAGAATATGGAATGCTGGAAGAAGCAGAAGTTGATCTTCATAGCGCAACTGCAATTATAAACATAACCATTAAAAAAACACAAATCTGATGGCAACAAAATATCGTGTATGTCAGGGAGCAACTTGTATGTGCAAGTTTGGTACTGCTCCTGATAAGTTGAAAGTAAAAACACAGAATAAACATTACATTAACGACAAAGATTGTAAAACCAAACTTGCCGCCACGAATAAAGAACTTGGAGCAACCTTTGAGAAAAACAGTTTCGGAAGCTGTTCTAAAATGAATAACAATCCTTGTCAGGCAACAGTTACCGAATGGAGCGGTTATTACGAAAATATCACCATTGAAATGAATAAGGGAAAATCTTTGTTGGAAGACAGTAAAGCGACTTGCCCTGTAGGAGGAAAAGACTGCATCAGCATTATAAAGCATGGGCAGAGCATTGAGCTCAGTCAACAGAATCTTGAAAATACAAGCTCATTGAAGGTGCATTTGTTTAATCCGTTTATGGATATTGATGAGCTGTTGGATGAACTGGACGGTTTAGATGCCTATTAACCCCAAAAAAGTATAGGAATGTCTAAAAAAGGAATTTACAGAATATCCGGAAATACATCTCCGGTCGTTGGCAAAGAGATGATTTATACTATTGAAGAATGGTATCCGGATACCCCTTTGCTGGAGAGAAACCCCATGAATGTGACGTGGGAATTATTCATCAAACGAAAAAGCGGACAGTTTGTTTCTACAAGTATTAAGAAAAAAGGAATCAGTCATTTTACGTTTGGTGAAAAAGCGTGGCGGTATACTTACAGGCTTGAAGCGTATCTGAATCACCCTGAAGGCAAAGAGCCGATGTCGTTAATCATTAATCCGCAACCCAGTAAAGTTCCGCAGATTAATAAAGTGGAGCTTCATTATATTGATGATGAAAAAGGCAGTGTTTGTAGTTTTTTTGAAAAATTAAGAGCCAAAGCTCACTGTGTAAATCTTGCGAATGAAGAACTGCTGTTTACCTTATGGGAAGATGATGTAAAGGGAAAAGGTCATGATCCCAAGAATCTTTTGGTAGAAACTGCAAAAGCAAAAGTAAACCCTAAAAACGGATTGGCTGTTGCAGAATTTATGCTAACAAAAGGACTTATGACCCAAGCCATGAGAGGGGAGCACGATGATCAGTTAGAATTTTATGTTACGGTAGAATATTATAAAAATAAAAAGCATGATTCTGAAAATGTAAA
>DKLU01000184.1 GCA_002455915.1 Chryseobacterium sp. UBA6632 | reverse complement strand
GGGTTTCGGCGGCGAAGCCGCCGAAACCCAACCAAAAAAAATTCCATCAAAATAATGAAAGGCAAAGGTAAATTTCACAAGCCATTTAATTTTTTTTTAAGCTCTAATAAACTTTAGTTAAGTTTCTAAAAGCTATTTTTTCAGTCCGTTTTTTGTCTACCTTTGACTCAAGAAAAACAAAACAAATATCATTATTATGAAAAAATTTTTAACAGCAATGTCTATAGCTTTAGGACTTGGACTTGCTACAGCTCAGCAAACTGCCCCTGCTACTGCAGCTAAAACTCAACAAGTTGCCAAAACAACTAAAACAGCAGCAAAAGCAACGACTGCAGATGCAAAAGCAGCAAAACCGGCAACAGCAGCAAAATTAAAAAAGGATGGAACTCCTGATAAAAGATATAAAGAAAATCAAAAATTAAAAAAAGACGGAACCCCAGATAAAAGGTACAAAGAAAACAAATAAACTCAACTTATAGTTGTTATTTTCATAATCAAATTTCGAAGAACCGATGACCACTCATTCATCGGTTTTTTTGTGTCTTATCTCATAAAAATGGTTTCAGATTCTCTACTTATTTATAAATTTGAACCATGTTAAACTTCCTAAAGAAAAATGCGGCATTGGTTTGGGCAAAAAAACATGTTCAAAAAGCTGAAGAATTCAAGAAAAATGCAGAGAAAAATCAAGAAGATCTTTTATTATCTCTCGTAGCTACTGCCCAAAAAACACTTTTTGGAAGAGAACATGATTTTGAAAACATCAAAAACGTAAAAGATTTTCAGGAGAGAGTTCATGTTGGAGATTATGAAGTATTGAAACCTTATATTGAAAGAGTAAAAAAAGGACAAGCCAATATTCTCTGGACAGAAACCCCTGAATATTTTGCTAAAACTTCAGGAACAACTTCCGGTGCTAAATATATTCCCATTTCAAAAGAAGGAATGCCTTTTCAAATTAAAGGAGCTCAAAGCGCCCTTTTCCATTATATTGCCAAGAAAAATAATGCTGATTTTGTAAAGGGAAAAATGATCTTTTTACAGGGAAGCCCTGAATTACAGGAAAACTTCGGGATAAAAGTCGGTCGACTTTCGGGAATTGTAGCGCATCACATTCCTAACTATTTACAGAAAAACAGACTTCCAAGTTTGGAAACCAATATGATGGAAGACTGGGAAGCAAAGGTTGATAAAATTGTTGAGGAAACCGAAAAGGAAAACATGACTTTGATTTCAGGAATTCCGCCTTGGCTGATTATGTATTTTGAAAAGCTGATGGAAAAACACGGCAAAAAAATCAAACAAATTTTTCCAAATCTTCAATTGATCGTTACGGGCGGTGTAAACTATGAACCTTACCGCGACAAAATGGGAGAATTATTAGGAGGAAAAGTAGATATTGTTCAGACATTTCCGGCTTCTGAAGGATTTTTTGCATTTCAGGATGATTATACAAAAGAAGGATTATTACTTTTAACCAATCATGGAATTTTCTATGAATTTATTCCGTTGGAAGAATACGAAAAACCAGATGCCAAAAGACTAACCTTAAAAGAAATTGAACTTAATAAAGATTACGCGTTAATTTTAACGACAAACTCAGGACTTTGGGCGTATTCCATTGGGGATGTGGTTAGATTTATTGATAAAAATCCGCACAGAATTCTGGTAAGCGGAAGAACAAAACATTTTACCTCAGCATTTGGGGAACACGTGATTGCTTTTGAAGTGGAAGAAGCTATGAAAGCAACTTTGGAAAAACACCCTGCACAAATTACGGAGTTTCATCTTGCACCACAGGTAAATCCTAATGAAGGACTTCCTTATCATGAATGGTTCATCGAATTTGAGAAAAATCCTGAAAATTTAGATCAATTCAAAAAAGAGCTTGATGAGCAATTGAGAAAAAGAAATACATACTATGATGATTTGATTTCAGGGAATATTTTACAACCACTTCATATTTCAACATTAAAGAAAAATGCTTTTAATGAATATGCAAAATCTCAGGGCAAATTAGGCGGACAAAATAAAACACCGAGACTTGCCAATGACAGAAAAGTTGCAGATTTATTGGAAATATATAAACTTTAAACACATTTTTTCAATTCCAGAAAGGTATATTCAAAAAAAATTATAAATTTGAAAAACTAAAAAATAATAATGAAAGCATCTGTACTTTTAAAATCATCTTTACTGACTTCTCTATTTGTAATTTCATCTTGTGCTACAACAAAATACACAGAAGACGTTTCTAAAAATAACTATTCTAATTTGGAAGCAGGAAGAATGTATACGGTAAAGATGAAAGATGGCTCAAAAAGCAAAAAAATGTTATTCCGTAATGTAGATGGTGATAACCTGATTGGTACAGCCGGAAAAAAAGACAGTACAGAAGTAATTATTCCAAAAGCTGATGTTGCTGCGGTAAGAGATAACAGAAAAGCGAGAATTACAGCGGGTGCAGCAGTAATTGGCGCAGCAGGAGTTGCCGCTATCGTACTAAGCTCATCGAGAGCAGACTAAAATAGATTTTATCTTTTAGACTTCATTTGATTTATCATTTAAAATTCAACGATATAAATAGCCCTAAGTAAATATTTAGGGCTATTTTTGCACATGATTTCTTTTACGCCGTTAAAGACATTACAAAATGTCGAATTCAGAAATCTTCTTACGGGGAGATTTTTTATCGTTTTAGCCTTCAGAATGCTTGCTACTTTATTGGGATGGTGGGTTTACCAGCTAACAAAAGACCCTTTTTCTATTGGCTTAATCGGGCTTTCAGAAGTAATTCCGGCGGTGAGTTGCGCTTTATACGCAGGTCACGTAATCGATATGAACGAAAAGAAAAGACTTCTTCTTATTTGTAATTACGCCTATATTTTCCTGATCGGTTTACTTTTGATTCCTGCATTTTTAAATGTAGAAATGCACTTCACAGGACATCAGATCACTTATTTTATTTATGGTGTAATTTTCTTTACAGGAATCGCAAGAGCGTTCATCGGGCCGATGATTCCCGTTATGATACCTAAAATCGTTAAAAAAGATAATCTTCCCAATGCCATTACTTTAAATCAGGCAACATTTTTGGTTTCTTCTGTTTGCGGACACGCGATCGGAGGATTTTTGATTGGCTATTTTGGTGTAAAATGGACTTTAGTTGTGATTATTTCATTAATTTTTATCGCTTCCCTATTCTTTTTTCAATTAAATAAACAAGAATCTGAACATAAAAAAGGACAAATAAATATCGTGGAAAGTATGCGCGAAGGAATCACCTATATTTTTAAAACGAAAGAAATTTTAGGAGCCCTTTGTTTAGACATGTTTGCCGTATTATTCGGAGGTGCTGTTGCCATGATACCTGTATATGCAACTGATATTTTGAAAGTTGGTGCAGAAGGATTCGGTTTCTTAAATGCCGCGTCGGATATTGGTTCGATGTGTATTATCACGATTTTATCATTAATTCCTTTACGCAAAAATCAGGGTAAAATTTTATTAGGTGTAGTAACAGGATTCGGGCTTTGTATCATCGGATTCGGACTTTCAAACTGGTACTGGCTTTCATTCATGTTCCTTGTTTTAAGCGGAATGCTGGATGGAATTTCCGTTGTTATCCGGGGTACGATTGTTCAGCTAAAAACTCCGGATCATATTCGTGGAAGGGTTTTAAGTGTAAACTCTATCTTCATCATGTCGAGCAACGAAATGGGACAATTTGAAAGCGGATTATCTGCCAAACTACTTGGTGTTGTACGCTCAGTCGTTTTCGGCGGAACCATGACCGTGCTTATCGCCCTTCTTGTTGGAAGCATAAACCCTAAACTTAGAAAAATGCAATATTAAAAGCAATAAAGCGGATTTTATTAAATATATAATAAAAACTTTAATTCAACGTTAATAATTTTTTATATTTGTATATTAAAATTCCCCTTTATGAAAAAAACTCTACTCATTTGCTTTTGCGTATTGGGTTTTAGTGTGAATGCACAATCCTTTACCGATAAAAATTTACAACAATCTGTTTTGCAAATAAATACAGCAAAAACAGCGAGTGACTACGAGGCCCTTTTTAAAAAATTTTCAGAATCTAAAACTACCGAAAGATGGCAGGCTTTTTATTATGCGGGAGTCTCCGAATATTTAAAAACAGAAATATTGCTAAAAAAAGGAGCAAACTCATCGCTAGTATTATCAAATGCTTTAGCTGAAAAATATACACGTGGAGCATTAGGGCCACAATTCAACAATGATGAAGTTGAAATTCTTTTAGGTTTGATTCATCTTCAAAAAGTTGCATTGAACGCTTCTACGAATGTTCAGAAAGATGTAAATGCTGCTTCTGATTATATATCAAAATTGGAAAATACCTCATCCAACAATCCCAGATTATCTATCCTGAAGGCAAGAATGGCACAATACGCCAATAACAAAGGCGAGGCTGAAAGCTTGTATCAAAAAGCTTCAAAAGAGCTTGGTGAGGCTGTATCCTCAAACGCTACCCCTAATTGGGGTGACCAATTAATTCAATCTAAATAATTAGTCCCAGGATTAAGATAACTTTAAATCGATCAACATGAAAAAATATCTACTGATCTTTCTTTTTTTTATAACCCAAATGGTTGCTGCCCAGCAAGATTGCATTACGGCTATCCCTATTTGTAGCGATGCTGATATTGCTTTGACGCCTGGAGGAACTGGTACTGTAGCAGAATCTGAGCACTCTTCAGGTTCTTGTTTATATGGTGAAAGTAACTCGATTTGGCTTACCTTTAGTATACAAACTGCAGGTACTTTAACCTTCCTGATCACACCTACAGGACCTGGTTCTAATAATATTGACTACGACTGGGCTTTATATGGGCCTAATCATAACTGTGCCAATCTTACTGTACCGCCATTAAGATGTTCGTATGCAGGGCTTGGATCTTCTATAACACCTCCGCTTACAGGATTAAATATGACCTCGCTAGACACTTCTGAAGATGGTGGCGGAGATGGTTTTGTAAAGTATATAGACGTATTACCAGGGCAAATTTACCATTTGCTTTTAAACAACTTCTCGCCAACGGTAGCGCCGTTTTCGCTAACATTTGGAGGAACAGCAACTCTGCTAACACCTTTTGACAATAATTCTTTGCAGATTTATCAACCTAATCCATTCTTTGGAGCTGGGCCAGCTAAAGACGGAAAAATAGATGTTTGCAGCCAATCTTTTACTTACGATTTTTCACAGTGGACATCTCAAATCCTTAACGGAAATCCTAATTTCGTTGTAAAATATTATAAGAGTGCGACAGATGCTATGGATGATGTAAACCCTATTACAACTCCAATTACAGCAAATGTTGCCACAACATATCATTACTCAATTTCATATGTAGATCCGAGTAGCCCGTTGAGCTTCCTAAATCAATGTAGGGAATTTGGAACCATTGAATTTACCGACCGATCGTTTGTATTAACGAATGCCACACTTACAGAATGTAGCAATAATAATTCGGGTACGGCGACATACAACTTAATGGGACCAAATATTGGGTTAACACCCAACCTTACGGTAAAATATTATCCGTCTATGCCTGATTTGAACGCAGGTACAAATGAAATCACAGTTCCGTATGCTTACGTATCTGCTGAAGGCTCTGCTTTTGTAAAAGCTACAAACGAATATGGCTGTGTAACCATAGCAGAATTCACATTAAAATTCCACCCGATTGTTGTGGTAAATAATAATGCTATTATTAGATCTTGTTTCCTTGAAGCCAATCATTCAACAGCAATATTTAATCTTACAGCAGCGGCAGTAACAACCCAAACCGGAACGACGAAAACATATTATCCGTCTATGGCCGATGCGGTAAACGGAACAAACCCAATCCCGAATCCGTCTACATACATTGCCCCAAGTGGTGTAGCGTATGTAAAAGTTACAAATGCACAGGGATGTTATGCGGTAGCGAAAGTTACATTAGAAGTAATTCCGCCAGTATACTCTTCTGTTTTAGCAGAAAAAGTGATCTGTATTGAAAACACAACTACGCTGGATGCAGGACCTGGATTCAACGGATACGAATGGAGCACTGGTGCAACAACACAATCGATCACGAATGTAGGAGTTGGAACCTATTGGGTAAAACTAAAAACAGGAGATTGTATTGCTTTACAAACTGTAAAAGTATATCCGGCAGCAGAACCTGTTATCACTAATATCGATATTGCTACAAATACTGTTACAGTAAATGTAATGGGAGGAACACCTCCTTATAAATACTCTATCGATAACGTAAACTGGCAAGATTCAAACGTGTTTGAAAATGTATCAAGAGGAGATCATACAGTTTATGTGAAAGATGCCTACAATTGTAACTCTGTAGATGTTACATTCGTTCTTCCGAACTTAGTAAATGTAATTACACCAAACGGAGACGGTATTAATGATGTGATTGATTACTCTTCACTTTCAGGAAAAACAGGCTTAGTTTTAAGCATCTTCGACAGATATGGAACTAAAATACACCAAGCTGATAAGAGCAACGGCTACAAATGGGACGGAACCATTGGAGGTAAAAAAGTTTCTACAGGAACATACTGGTATTCTGTAACCTGGAGCGAAAACAACAAAAAGAATACAGCATTCAAGTTTTCAGGATGGGTAATGGTTAAAAACAGAGACTAATTAACATCATATAAAACCGCTCTCAGGGGCGGTTTTTTTACAGCTAAAAAAAATACATTATGTTAATTAAATTATTATTTTCGTTATAATATTATAAATTCATTTACAATGAAGAAATTATTACTGCTTTTTATTTTATTTACGTCACAGCTATTTTTTTCACAATCAGATTGTATTACGGCAATTCCGGTTTGTGGAAATTCAGATTTATCGTATACCTCACTAGGTCATGGAAATGTAGAAGAAGATCTGGGAGGCTGCTTATACAGTGACGAAAACCATTCTGTTTGGTATTCTTTCACGATTGCCACATCAGGAACTTTAACGTTCACAATCAACCCAAATGTTTATGCAGATGATTATGATTTTGGAGTATATGGGCCTAATAAAGATTGTTCAAATTTAGGTACACCTATCAGATGTAATTATGATGGTTCAGATGGTCCTACCGGACTTACTTTAACCCTAACCGGTGATGATACTGATGATACATGGAGTGCATATATGGATGTAGTAGCCGGAGAAACATACTATTTGGTAGTTGATAACTGGTCTGGTACAGTAAATGGCTTTTCTTTAACTTGGAGCGGAACAGCCACGTTAACATCAGCATTTACAGATCCTACATTAACACCTTTCCCTTTTATTACACCTGGGGCTCCTGGTCCTACACCAGACTCTCCAAATGAAATATTAAGATGTTCTTTACCTTCATCATTTGACTTTAGTTCATTAACGACAGGTATCCTGAACGGTAACCCGAACTTTACGGTTACATACCATGATACTGGTAACGATGCAGTAACAGGAGATAACCCAATCACAGGTCTTACTACAGTAGATGGTACGAAAATATTCTATTACAGATTAGAATACAATGATCCGACCGACCCTGACAACGCAGCTAACGGATGCTTCCAGACTGGAGAATTTAAATTTAAAGAAGGAAATATCGTTGCAACAGATGCTACAGTCTACGGATGTAATAATAATAACGTAGGATCCGGATCATTTGATCTCACCACAGCAAATGTTTTCTCTGGTGCCAATATCACTAAAAAGTATTATCCTACAGTTGCCGACATGACTGCTGGCACTAATGAAATCACCAATCCAGCCAATTATATCTCTACGGTACCGAAGAAAGTATATGTAAAAGTAACAACAGCTGATGGATGTTTTGATGATGCTGAAATCACTTTAGCCTTCTTCCCTCTTGTTGTAGTGAGAGAAGCAACCCTTGAATCTTGTTATATTACCACAAATATTACAACGGCTTCATTTGATTTAACAACTGCCAGCGTTTCTACCTTAGTAAACCCTACTAAAAACTTCTATACAACATTAGCAAACGCAACAAATGGAACCAATCCAATTGCAAATCCTACCAATTATATTTCAACTACAGGTGCTGTGTATGTAAGAGTATACAGTACAGACGGATGTTATTCAATTGCAAAAATTAACTTAATCGTATTGCCTCCTGTAAAATCTGCAGTATTAAAAGATCAAACAATTTGTATTGAAGATAGAACAACTTTAGATGCAGGCCCTGGATTTGATGGTTACGAATGGAGCAACGGAGCAACCACTCAATCTATCACCAATGTTCGTGTGGGAGCTTACTGGGTAAAACTACAGACTGGAAAATGTTTCACGCTTCAAAATGTGAATGTTTATCCTTCAGAGCAGCCTGTAATTTCTAGTTTAGATATTACAAACAATACAATCACTGTATTCGCAAACGGAGGTAAAGCACCTTATAAATATTCATTAGACGGAATCAACTGGCAAGATTCAAACGTATTCAGCGGACTTCCGAGAGGTGAAAATAAAATTTTCGTTAAAGATGCTTACGATTGTGAGCCTGTAGATATTCAGGTAACAGTTCCGAATTTGGTGAATGCTATTACGCCAAATGGAGATAATGTAAATGATGAAGTAGATTATACCGCTTTAGCCTACAAAAAGAATCTGGTATTTACGGTTTACGACAGATACGGAAACAAATTGTATCAGGCTGATAAATTGAGAAACTTCAAATGGGATGGAACGGCTTCCGGTAAAAAAATCCTTACGGGAACATACTGGTACACCATTACATGGAATGAAAATGATAAAAACAATACCGCCACAAAATATAGCGGATGGATATTGGTAAAAAATAAAGAATAATTTCATTTTAATATTTAACTTAAGTCACCTCAACTTTGTTGGGGTGATTTTTTTATGCACCAAAAGAAACCCCTTTACTACGAAGATTTTAAAACTTATCAACAATAAATCTTGGTTAGTATTTTTTAATTCCTTTTCAAATAAACTATCTTTGCACAATGGCGCAGAAAGAAACATTATCATCTCTTACCCACGGAAACTTCGCGAAAGAGCTGTCGATTGCTGATGGAAAAATGCCTCCTAATGCAGTAGATTTTGAACGGTTGATCATTGGTACTTTTTTAATTGATAAAAAAGGGCTCGACCATTCTATTGATTTACTGACTCCTGATGTTTTTTATGACCCAAGACATCAGGTAATTTTTGCTTCTATATTAAAACTTTATGAAGGAAACCATCCTGTCGATCTTATGACGATCATTCAGGATTTGAAAAAAGAAGATAAGCTGTCTTCTGCGGGCGGAGATCATTATATTATTGATCTTACCATGGGAGTTAGTTCATCTGCTCATATCGAATATCACGTTCGCGTTATCCTTGAAAAATATATCCTAAGAAGTTTAATTAATGTTTCTGCCAATGTAATTGATTCGTCTTATAAAGAATCCACCGACGTTTTTGAGCTTTTAGATAAAGCAGAACAATCATTTTTTGAAATTACAAACGGAACGATCAAAAAAGGATTCGACACTGCCAATTCATTAGTAAAGCAGGCGATCGATACCATAAAATCTTTAAAAGATAAAGAAGGACTTTCAGGAGTACCTTCAGGATTCCGAGATGTAGATAAAGAAACGGGAGGTTGGCAAAATTCCGATTTAATTATTATTGCGGCACGTCCCGCGATGGGAAAAACGGCTTTCCTTCTTTCCATGGCGAGAAATATTGCGGTTGGTCACAAAATCCCGATGGCGCTGTTCTCTCTCGAGATGGCATCGGTACAGTTGATTACCAGAATGATCGCTTCCGAAACAAGAATTTCTTCAGAAAAATTAAGAAAAGGAACTTTGGACGACGAAGAATGGCAACGACTGTTCTCCAACGTATCCGAACTGGAAAATGCTCCTTTATATATAGACGAAACCCCTTCCCTTTCGATCTTCGACTTCCGTGCAAAATGCCGACGATTGGTAATGCAGCATGGTGTAAGAATTATAATGGTCGATTATCTTCAGCTGATGACAGCCGGAGGTGGCGGAAAAGGAGCCGGAAACCGTGAACAGGAAATTTCCATGATTTCCCGTTCATTAAAAGCGATTGCAAAAGAATTAAATGTTCCTGTAATTGCACTTTCCCAGCTTTCCCGTAGTGTGGAAACGCGTCCCGGAAAAAGACCTCAACTTTCCGACTTGAGGGAATCTGGAGCGATTGAGCAGGATGCCGATATTGTATCATTTATCTTCCGACCGGAATATTATAAAATTACCGTTTGGGATAATGATGAAGAAGGGCAGGAAACCTCAACGGAAAATCAGGCAGAATTAATTATTGCAAAACACAGAAATGGTGCAACTGCTGATGTAAGATTATCTTTCTTAAAACATTTTGCCAAATTTGCAGATATCGAAGCTGCATTTGATGGCGGAAACGGAGGCGGATTTCCAAGTGGTTTTGGATCTAATGAGCCGAGTGGTTTTGATAAAATTAAAACAACGATTCAACCAGGTGCAGCATTTGATTTGCCGGATAGTTCAAAACTTTCTGGTTCTTCAATGAATGATTTGGATGATGATGATGATTTTCCTTTTTAAATAATTATGAGGTTGAGATTAATTTAAATTTTACCCTAATTATTATTAGCCTTACATTAAACCTCAGCCTCAATCTAATGAGAATTGATATTTACACAGACGGAGCTTGCAGCGGAAATCCCGGAAAAGGAGGATACGGAATTCTTATGCGCGTTCCCGAAAAAAATTATCAGAAAACATTTTCAAAAGGTTTCAGAAAAACAACCAACAACAGAATGGAACTTTTGGCTGTGATCACCGCTTTGGAGAAATTAAAATCTCCAGAAAACGAAATTCACGTGTATACAGATAGCAAGTATGTTTCGGATGCCATTAACCAAAACTGGATCGCCGGATGGATAAAAAGAGGCTGGAAAAACGTAAAAAATCCTGACCTTTGGAAAAGGTTTGTAGAACTGTATAATATCCATTCTCCGAAAATGCACTGGATAAAAGGTCATGCAGGGCATTTTGAAAACGAACTTTGTGATAAACTTGCCGTAGCAGCTGCTGCTTCGCCAGATCTTGAAATCGACACGTATTTCGAGAATATTGAAAATAATTCTTTATTCTAATTTTTCCATTTAATATTAATTAGAATAATCTCAAATCGCTAGTATTTAATTTTTCATCACCTTATCTTAAATTCTTTGCTAATTCGCACCGCAATTTTATTAAATTAATATTAAATATACATTTATTAAGAGGAAATTAATATCTTTACACATCTAATAAATGTGATATACTAAATGAATAAAAAACTACTGCTTTATTTTTCCCTTCTATTACTATGCTGTTCGGGCAACCTTTTTTCGCAAACGTATCAACTAGCAGGAAGTCCTATTAGTACAACGGGCTGGACGATGGTTTCGCCAACAATATTAGAACCAGGAGGTGAATTCATTCAGCTTACTCCGGATACCAATAATCAATCTGGATCTATCAGACTGAATGATCCTATTAACCTAAAGTATTGTGACAAGTGGAGAGTAGAGTTCGATTTTAGGATGGATTCTAACCAAACGGCAAACGGAGACGGACTTGCTTTTTGGTACCTTCAAAACCCGCCAGTGGCCAGTGTTTTAGGTTCAGGGCTTGGTGTTTCTCAGAATGCAGTGGGGCTTATTGTAGGCTTTGACACCTACAATAACACCACAACTGCTGTAATGAGTAAAGTACACGTTGCGTATGGGCAAGTTGCCAATACAACCGACAATAACAATGTTGAGTTTTTCAATGTTGCAGGGAGTTCTTTCCACTCTCCTGACATGAATACCACTCTGCCTTTTCAAGGTGCGACTTACAAGCATGTGGAAGTAACTGCAGATGTTGTACCCGGTACTCAGAACTGGACTATTAAAATTACCATTGACGGAAATGTGATCTGCAATCAGGTTTTCGCACCTTCTGGTACTGCTGCCGCAATGACGGTTGGATATTTCGGATTTTCAGCTTCTACGGGAGGAAACAGATCAAGACATTCTATTAAAAATGTAAAAATTTATACAGATAAAGTTACAATTAACCAGCCTTCGGTATCTGCAACTTTTTGTCCGGATCCTTCTACAAATCAAGGGACGGTAAATCTTACAGCTTATCAGAACCAATTTGTAGCAAATCCTTCAAATTATACATTCACATATTTTACGCCTGGAGGAACTCAAATTGCGGCACCTACCGCTTATCAGTTTGCTGCAAACACAACCGTATCGGTTGTGGTGAAAGATAATGCGGGCGTTCTCTGTGATAATCCGGATGGAAAAATATTGCTAACATTAGCTCCGTTAAAGGCTGATGATGTAACGATTCAGGCATGTAACAACAATAATGCAGGGACAGCATCTTTTAATCTTGCTACTGCACCTGTAACCACTGTAGTAGGAGCCACGAAGAAGTTCTACAAAACAATGAACGACCTGAATGCAGGAACAAATGAAATTGTAAATACAAACGCTTACGTTTCTGCTCCCGGAAAAGTATTTGTAAAGGTAACAACACCGCAAGGATGTACTGATACCGCAGAAATTACATTGGCTTTCTACGCTGCAATTCCTATAAAAGAAGCAACCTTACAGTCTTGTTATATTGATAATAATATCACTTCAGGATCTTTTGATTTAACAAAAGCTGATGTTACTACATTAACTACAGCAACAAAAAAATACTATACTACTGTAAACAATGCAATAAACGGAACCAACGAAATCGTAATTCCTACTCCATACATTGCTACAACAGGAACAGTATATGTAAAAGTAATAGATGCAAACGGGTGTTACATGATTGCTAAAGTTAATCTTATTGTAAATCCTCCGGTATATTCATCAATTTTAAAAGACAAAACGATATGTATTGATAGCAGAACCAATCTTGATGCAGGCCCTGGCTTTGACAGCTACGAATGGAACACAGGAGACACTACCCAAAGCATCGGTGGCGTACCAGTTGGGATATATTGGGTAAAGTTGAAAACGGGTAACTGCTATACCATTCAAACAGTAAAAGTAATTCCGGCTGCAGAGCCTGTAATTTCAACAATAGACATTACCAACAATACAATTACAGTAAATGTAAACGGCGGGCTTGCTCCATACAAATACTCTTTAGATGGAACTAATTGGCAAGATTCTAACGTTTTCACAGGTCTGGCAAGAGGTGAAGTTGTGGTATATGTAAAAGATGCCTACAACTGTACGCCGGTTCACACACAAATTACTGTTCCGAATTTGGTAAACGCAATCACACCAAACGGAGACAACGTAAATGATGTAATTGACTATTCCGCGTTGGCATATAAGAAAAACCTTGTCTTCACGATCTACGACAGATACGGAAACAAACTATATACTGCCGACAAAATGAGAAACTTCAAATGGGACGGAACAGCCTCAGGTAAAAAGATCCTTACAGGAACTTACTGGTACACCATCACATGGAATGAAAATAATAAAAACAGTACTCCGACCAAATATTCGGGCTGGATATTAGTAAAAAATAGAGAATAATCTTCTTTGGGTAAAATCACTCCCTCTTTTCGGGGGTGATTTTCTTTTTATCATTAAAAATAAAAACAGAACAAAATAAATTAAATCTAAGATTTTTAAATTAAATTTTAAACTAAAAACAAAATTTTAACAATTTCATTATACACATATCACAATGTAATCGATTTTCATTACATAATTATTACTTAATTTATATAAAACAACTAAAAATCAATATATTTACAACTTTAACACATTAACCAACTCGCTCACATGAAAAAAACTCTACTCAATTTTTTCTTAATTACCTTACTGAGCTTATCTGGCAAACTATTGGCGCAGACATATCAACTTTCAGGAAACCCTGTAGTAACCACTGGTTGGGATTTGGTATCCAGTGCACAGATAAACGGAGACTTTATTCAGCTTACTCAGGATGTAGGAAATCAATACGGAGCTATAAAGTTAGCAACTCCTATTAATCTTAAATACTGCGACAAATGGAAGGTAGAATTCGATTTCAGAATAGATGGTAACGGAACTACGGCATTTGGGCGTGGTGACGGATTCACTTTTTGGTATTTAAATAATCCACCCACAGGATTTACTTCCGGAGGTGGTTTAGGAATTCCAGCTAATGCCAATGGCTTAATGGTAGGATTTGACATCTTCAACAATACAACTGAAGGCCAGATGAGTAAAGTTCACGTTTTATACGGAACTAATAACACACCTACAGGAAATCCGAATATTGAATACAACAATACTGCCGGAAGTACTTTCCACTCACCAGATCTTAATCCTACACAACCTTTCGTAGGGGCAACTTACAAACACGTTGAAGTAAACGGGCAAACCAATATGATAAATCCTGACAATTGGGATATCATCATTAAAATAGATGGAACAACCATCGTTTCACAAACATTTGCTCCTTCAGGAGGTGCAATAGGTATGACTACAGGATACTTCGGATTTTCGGCTGCAACAGGGGGTGCTTCTGCAAGACACTCGATTAAAAATGCTAAAATCTTCATTGATAAAGTTCCTATTTTAAATAATACAATTACCCCATTTGTTTGCGTAAACCCTGCAACAGGAAACGGAACGGTAGATTTAACAACGTATCAGAATCAATTTGTAACAAACCCTTCAAATTATACATTCATATATTCTACTGGAGGAACTGTTATCACCAACCCTGCAGCATTCCAATATTCAGGGCCAGTGACGATTAATGTTGTGGTAAAAGACCCAACATCTACCCTTTGTGACAATGGTGACGGACAAATTGTTTTAAACCCATCGCCATTCGCCGCAGATGATGCCACATTGATTGGATGTAATAATGATAATGCCGGCGTTGCTATTTTCGATTTAACAACGGCCAATGTTTCAAGTGTTCCGGGTTCTACTTTAGAATTCTTCAATACGATGTTCGATTTAACGAATAACATCAACCCTATTCCGAATCCTACAGCGTATGCAGCGGCTCCGGGAAAAATTTACGTACGAGTAACAACACCGCAAGGATGTACCGACGTTGCTGAAGTTACCTTAAATCATCATCCTGTAGTTGTGGTAAACAACAATGCTATTTTGAGATCTTGCTTTTTGCCTACCAATCCATCAATGGCAACCTTCAATCTTACAGTAGCAGCTGTAACTTCACAAACGGGTACTACCAAAACATATTATCCATCGTTAACAGACGCGATTAACTCTACAAATGCAATTTCGAATGCACTTACTTATACCGCTCCAAATGGGGTAATTTATGTAAAAGTAACAAACGCTCAAGGATGTTATGCTATTGCAAAAGTGACATTGGAAGTGATTCCGCCAGTATATTCTACTGTGTTGGCAGATAAAACTATTTGTATTGAAGACACGACAACGTTGGATGCAGGACCTGGATTCAATGGTTATAAATGGAGCACAGGTGCAACGACTCAATCAATTACAAATGTTGGGGTAGGTATTTACTGGGTTGAATTGAAAACAGGCGACTGTATCGCTCGTCAAACAGTAAAAGTAATTCCTTCAGAACAGCCCGTAGTTACTAATATTGAGGTAAGCACTACCACTGTTACAATTAATGTAATGGGCGGAACTCCAGCTTACAAATACTCTTTAGACAATGTAAACTGGCAAGATTCTAATGTATTTAATAATGTTTCAAGAGGCGATCACACAATTTATGTGAAAGATGCTTATGATTGCGACCCAATTGTTATTGCTTTTGTGGTTCCGAATTTGGTAAACGTAATCACACCAAACGGAGACGGCGTAAACGATATTATTGATTATTCTTCTCTGGCAGGAAAACAAAACTTGGTATTCAGCATTTTCGACCGTTATGGCGCAAAAATCCATCAGGGAGATAAAGCTAACGGATACAAATGGGACGGAACTGTTGGCGGAAGAAAAGTACCTACAGGAAACTACTGGTATTCTGTAACTTGGAACGAAAACAACAAACACAATACACCATACAAATATTCAGGATGGATTATTGTTAAAAACAGGGATTAAAACCAAATAACCATTCATTATACGAGAAAGAATCACTTCAATACGAGAAGTGATTCTTTTTCATTTTAAAACCACTTTATTCATATCCAATTCTTAAATTTGTAGTATGAATTATTTGGAAGCTTTAAGCAGAAGATATTCTGTAAAAAAATTCAACAACGAAATCATTCCTCAGGAAACGCTTCACAACATTCTTGAGTCAGGAAAATTATCGGCAAGCTCTTTGGGGCTTCAGCCTTATAAAATTCTGGTGGCTGAAAGTGAAGAAATAAAACAAAAGCTGATTCCGGCTTTCTATAATCCCTCACAGATTTCTACGTGCTCTCATTTAATTATTATTGTTTCTAAAAAAACAGTTGACGAGAGCTATATCAACGGATATTTCAGGCATATTTCAGATGTTCGCGAAACTCCGATTGAAAATCTTGAGCTTTTCAAAAACAGCATCAACCAACATATTAATCAGAAAACCAGTGATGAAATTTTCAACTGGGCAGAAAAACAGTCTTACATCGTTTTGGCAAATTTAATGTACGCTGCAGCGATTGAGAATATAGATACCTGCCCGATGGAAGGCTTCCGGCAGGATGTGATTGAAGACGTTCTCAACATCAATCCTGAAACCGAAAAAGTAACCGTTACCCTCGCATTAGGCTACCGTTCGGAGGAAGATCATTTCCAGCACATGAAAAAAGTAAGAAAACCAAACGAAAAATTGTTTAAATTTATCTAGTTATTTAGACGATTGTACCTAAAGCAAGCATATGATAAAAGCGGATGTATTAGTAATTGGTTCCGGTATTTCGGGACTTTCTTATGCCATTAAAGTTTCTGAGCAGCTCCCCGATGCCAAAATAATCATTGTTACAAAATCTGATGAAGATGAAAGCAACACCAAATACGCACAAGGCGGTCTGGCGGTGGTTACCGATTCTAAAAATGATAATTTTGATAAGCATATTGAAGACACGATGCGTGCCGGAGATGGCGAAAACAAACGCGATGTTGTAGAAATGGTGGTGAAAGAGGCTCCTGCAAGATTCAACGAAATTGTAGAATGGGGCGCTAATTTCGACATGAAAAATGGTGAATTTGCTTTAGGAAGAGAGGGTGGCCACACCGAAAACAGAATTGTTCATCATAAAGACATTACCGGTTTCGAGATTGAGAGAGCTTTATTGCAAACCGCAAAAACAAGCCCGAATATTGAAATTCTCGATCACCATTACGTAATCGATATCATTACGCAACACCATGTTCCAGGAAAAGAATTAAATGAAGGCGATATTCACTGCTATGGTGCTTATATTTTAGATGAAAAGTCTAAATCTATCAAAAAAATTACTTCAAAAATAACATTAGTTGCCACAGGAGGAGCCGGTCACGTTTACAAAAACACGACAAACCCTACGATTGCAACAGGCGACGGAATTGCTTTTGTAGCAAGAGCAAAGGGCAAGGTTTCCAATATGCAGTATTACCAGTTTCACCCAACCGCTTTATACAGCAAAATGGATGGTATGTTGTTTTTAATCTCTGAAGCCGTTCGCGGAGACGGAGCAAAATTAAGAACCAAAAGAGGTGAAAAATTCATGCATAAATATGATGAGCGTGAAGAATTGGCTTCCAGAGACATCGTAGCAAGAGCTATTGATGCCGAAATGAAAATCACGGGAGATGAATTTGTAGGTCTTGACTGTAAAGAAATGGATCATGAAAAATTCTTAGAACATTTCCCGAATATTTATAAAAAATGTAAAGACGAAGGAATTGATCCTTTTACCCAATTGATTCCTGTAGTTCCGGCTTGTCATTATCTGATGGGCGGAATTGAAATTGATAAGGACGGACAATCCTCCATCAAAAATCTTTTTGCCGTAGGTGAATGCACTAATTCCGGGCTTCACGGAGCAAACAGACTGGCCTCCAACTCATTATTGGAAGGTTTAGTTTTCGGGCACAGTGCTGCAATGACAACCGTTGATCTTTTAAATGAAAATAACTTCAACTTTGAAGATCTTAAAGCCGTTCCGGAATGGAATGAAGAAGGAATGAAAATTATGGACGAAATGGTAATCGTTTCTTATTTAAGAAAACAGCTTCAGGAAATGATGAGCGATTTGGTAGGAATCGTGAGAAGCAACCGCCGTCTAAACATGGCTTTGCAAAAACATCAGGAAATTGCGGCTGCGGTGAATGAAATTTATCACTACTCTATTCTTTCGCCTCAACTTTCAGAACTGAGAAATTTAACAACCGTTGCTCACCTCATCATTACGCAATCGATGGAAATGAAGGAAAATAAAGGAGCATTCTACAATAAGGATTTAGCCTAAAATCAAATAAAAATGAAAAGACCAGCGTACGTTACCGATAAAGTTTTAAAACAATTCATAAAAAATGCTTTGGAAGAAGATATTCAGGATGGAGATCACTCTACCCTTTCCACCATTCCGAAGGATTTGGAGCAAAGCGCCAAACTGTTGGTAAAAGAAGACTGTATTTTGGCGGGCGTGGAATTGGCTGAAATTATTTTTAACACGTTTGACAAAGATCTGAAAATAGAAATTTTCATTAAAGACGGAACTCCCGCGAAAGTTGGAGATATTGCCATGATTGTTACCGGAAGTGCAAGATCGATTCTTTCAACGGAAAGATTAGTGTTGAACTGCATGCAGAGAATGAGTGGAATCGCCACTTTAACTCATGAATGGGATTCAAGATTAGTTGGAACAAAAACAAAATTATTAGACACCAGAAAAACGACTCCGAATTTCAGAGTTTGTGAAAAATGGGCGGTTGCTATTGGCGGCGGAACCAATCACCGATATGGTCTTTATGATATGATTATGTTGAAAGATAATCACGTTGATTATAACGGAAGTATCACCAATGCAGTAAAAATGGCGAAAGACTACGTTAAAAAGACTAAGAAGAAACTGAAGATTGAGGTTGAGACAAGAAACCTTGAAGAAGTTCAGGAAGCCATTAAAGCAAAAGTTGACAGAATCATGTTGGATAATATGGATGTGAAAATGATGAAGCAGGCAGTTGAGATGATCAACGGTTCTTGTGAGTCTGAAGCATCTGGCGGAATTACCAGAGATATGTTAAAAGAAATTGCGACAACGGGTGTTAATTTCATCTCTGTAGGCGCTCTAACGCACTCTGCAAAAAATATTGATTTGAGTCTCAAGGCGGTGAAATAGCGTTGAATTTTTAACAAAAATACCCCATTATTGTTAAAAATTCAATAATATGATTTTTTTCATACAAAATATCGATTATTATTCAATGCATTATAAATCAAGCAATTAAACCTTATTGAGATTGATTAAAAATTAACATACAGTTAATATTAGTTAAAATTTATTTACCGAATTTTGCATAAAATTTAAATCTAACTATTACTAACGATTATGAAATTAATCAACAAATCGATTCTAACTGCGGTAATTACATTATCAACAGCTAGTGTCTATTACGCTCAACAAGTTCAGGATACTGTTTCAAAATCCAAAGACATTGAAGAGGTAATCCTAAGAGGTGTAACCGATATCGCAAAAGATAGAAAAACACCAGTTGCTGCATCTACAATTAAAGCAGCACAGATCCTAGAAAGACAAGGAAATCAAGAGCTTGTTGAATTGCTAAATACAACCCCTTCTGTATATGCTACTAAAGGAGGGGGTGGTTTCGGAGACTCACAGATTGTTATGCGTGGTTTCGAATCGAGAAACATTGCAGTAATGGTAAACGGTATGCCTGTAAACGATATGGAGGGTGGTACTGTTTATTTCTCAAACTGGACTGGATTATCGGACGTAACAAGTTTTATGCAGGTACAGAGAGGTCTTGGTTCTTCAAAATTAGCTATTGCTTCTGTTGGAGGTACAATGAACTTCTTAACAAAGTCTGCAGACATGAAAAAAGGAGGTGTAATTAGATTAGGACTTGGTAACAACGATTATTTTAAAACATCTTTCGCTTATAATACAGGTAAATCAGACAACGGATGGTCATCGTCTATCTTAATGAGCAGACAAGCAGGAAGCACATATATCCAAAATACAGATTATGAATCTTATGCTTACTACTTCGCTTTAGGTTGGGAAGCTAATAAAAAACATAATTTCCAATTTACTTTAACTTCTGCTCCTCAGTGGCACAACCAGAGAACTTATTCTCCAACAATCGCTGATTATAAGAGATACAATCAAGATGATCCTCAAACTCCTGATAGAACATATAACTCAGATTGGGGATATTTCATCGATGGTAACGGACAGAGAGTAAACATTGCAAACAGAGCTAACTATTATTCTAAGCCTGTAATGATGTTGAACTGGGATTTTTCAATCAGTGAGAAATCTAAATTAAGTACTGTACTTTACATGTCTAATGGTAGAGGTGGTGGAACAGGAGATCTTGGAAGCTATTGGACTGGTGCTTTCAACAGCAGTGGTAACCCAACAACAACAAACCTTAACTCATACAGAAGAGCAGACGGTACATATGATTATAACAAAATCTATGATCTAAATAATGGTTTAGTTGCAGGAACTCCTTACCAAGTTACAGATCCTAAAACAGGAAAAACATCAACAGTAAGAGATGGTATCATCAGAAGATCAAGCATCAACTCTCACAACTGGTATGGTATCTTAGCAAACTTCCAGCATAAAGTAAATGATAATTGGAATTTCTCAATTGGTACTGATGACAGATATTACTATGGATATCACTACCAAGTAGCTTCAGATCTTTATGGATCAAACGGTTACCAAGAAATTTTAAATAAAAACGTAGCTCCTTACACAGTTACAAATACCTTTGATTACCAAAAGCTAGCTTGGAATCCTTTCGGAGGAAAAACAGCTCCTCTTAACCAGCAGGTTGGATATAGCAACGACGGTGAAGTTATCTGGTACAGTGCATTTGGTCAGGTTGAATATTCTAAAAATAACCTATCTGCATTCTTACAAGGATCGGTTTCTAACCAAGGTTACCAAAGAATTGATAACTTCGTTCAAGATGGTGTAACTAAACAACAAGGACAAGTTGTTAATACTAAAACAGGATTCAAAAACCTTTTTGGATATAACATTAAAGGGGGGGCAAACTACAACATCAACGACCAACACAACGTATTTGCAAACGTTGGTTACTACAGCAAGCAGCCTTTCTTCAACTCTGTATACCCAAGTAACTTCCAGGTTGTAAACCCAAGCTTAACAAACGAGAAAATTTTCTCTGCTGAAGTTGGGTATGGTTTCAGATCTCCGAAATTCTCTGCAAACATTAACGTTTACAGAACTGAATGGAGAGACAGATGGTTGAGAAGAACAAACCAAACTTTCACTTTAGCTGATAATACTACAACTACAGGTTATGCTGAGATCAGTGGTATTACAGAAATTCACCAAGGTGTTGAATTCGACGGAGTTTACAAACCAACTAATTTCTTAGAAATTAACGGGATGTTCTCTTGGGGAGATTACTTCTACCAAGGAAATGCAAACGGAGCTGCATTTGATGATAACAACAACCCACTTTCTTTATCAGGAGCTTCTACAACATCTAACACTCTTTATTTAGATAAAGTAAAAGTTGGAGGAACAAGTAACAACAGTATCCCGCAAATGACAGCGTCATTAGGAGCTACAGTGAAGCCTGTTAAAGACCTAAGCATCTTCGGAACTTGGAGA
>DKLU01000050.1 GCA_002455915.1 Chryseobacterium sp. UBA6632 | reverse complement strand
TGAATAGCTTTTATAATGTTTTACATTTGTAAGGGCATTATTCTTTTAAATTAATTATAAAGTAGAATTGTAAATGGAGCTCAGACAAATACGTTATTTTCTGAAAGCGAAAGAACTTCTTAATTTCACAGAAGCTGCAAATCATTTGTTTATAAGCCAAAGTACACTTTCGCAACAAATTAAACAGTTGGAAGATGAATTGGGAATTCCTTTATTTAATAGAATTGGGAAACGAATTTCTTTAACGGAGGCGGGAATTGTGTTTGCAAAATATGCTGAAAAAAGTCTCCTGAAATCTCAGGAAGGTTTTCTTGCCATGCAGGATTTGAAGGGATCGAAAAGCGGTGAACTCAATATTGGGGTCACGTATGGCATGCGTTCTACTATGATTTCTGCTTTGATTCGTTTTTCGAAAGAATATCCCGGAGTGCGTGTAAATATTGTTTTCGCAACAACATCTGAGTTATTAGATCAGCTTCATCACATCAAATTAGATTTTATTTTAACTTTTGCGGAGGGAAATAGAGTAGAAGTGTTCAATTATACGCCGCTTTTTACCTCTCCGATGGTTTTGGTAACGGCAAAAAGTTCAGCATTCATTCATCATAAAAGTATCTCTTTAGAAACGATTGCAGAATTACCTTTAGCAATGCCTACAAAAGGTTACAGCACGACAAGATACATTATGAAAGCTTTTGAGGAAAATAATCTTGAACCTAAAATTTTAATTGAAATTAATGATATTCCGGCTTTGTTGGAGCTTGTGAAAAGTGGCAACTGGAGCTCTATTTTGGCGCAGACAACCATTACCGAAAAAGATGATTTGGTAACAATTCCTATCGAGGGCGAAAACATGATCCGTACGGCGATGGTGATTTCTCTGAAAGATGCTTACGAAAAACAATCGATGAGAAATTTTTATCAATATTTAAAAGTCAAATAAAAACCCCTCAAATATTGAGAGGCATGATAAAATTGACTTTATATTGAATGTAAATTCAATCGTTATTTATTATTTTCCAGCCATTTCAGACGGCGCTCATCTGGCAAATGTTTTACTTTGAAATTTTCAAAAGTTGCCGTAAAGCCGTTTCCATCGGGGCAAGCAGCCATTAAACCAACCATGACCGGAGAATTATCCTGCAGGTGAGCATTTCTCATCATGACATAATTTTTATCGTCAAACGAATAAAATATTTCTACCGCATCGAGTTTTCGTACGGCTTTTATCCAGACCGCAGGAGGTGTTTTCTCAAGAGTAATTACGCTCCAGTCGCTGGTCGTGTGTGTTACAACAGTGCTTAGGTTATATTTCCCGTCTACAAATTCTACTCCGGCTTTTATGTAATTCTCTTTATCGATTCTCAACATCAATCCCATTTGGTCGAATCTTGTTTTGTAATCGCCAGTTATTTTCACTTTAGCTTCAAATTCACCGCCATAAGTCGTGTAATAAAACGGAGCATCGTCTACTGTAAAACCATAATGAGAGATCCTCCAGTAATCACTTTGAGGTGTTACAAATAAAGACAAACTGTTGTTTTTGATTTCCCATTTTTCCGGCTCATTAAACCATGTCATTTTTTCCAAAGTCTGTGCAAAAGCGTTTTGCATTGATGCAGCCAGACAGATACTTAAAAATATGCTCTTCATTTTTTATGTAAACGTGAATTATTAACTTCGCAAAATTAAAACGAAACCTCTTCATCGTCAATACTCATAAATAACCATTTTATGGAAATATTCGAAACCTTAAATCAGACTTTATTACACGAAAACTGTGATCCGAAGAATGAATGCCAATTAGATATAAATGTTTACAAACAGATCGCTTCTATCTACTCTCATATAGAAAATTATATTTCGGTTTTAAGTGATATGCAAGCCAATAAAAGCATTGTTTTTAAATCTAAAACAGCAATAGAACTTGGGCTGAGATTTGACGAAAACCCTACGGAGATTGATTCTATCTGGGAAGAAGAAATTTTAAGTAAAATTCATCCGGATGATAAGCTTAAAAAATATATTCACGAGATGAGATTTTTTAAACTCATGGAAGAAACAGAGCCTGAAGAAAGATCAGAATTTAATGTGGTTTCAAGAATGAGAATGAAAGACAAAAATGATGAATATCAATTTATTCAGCATAAAATGTTCTATATCTATTCTCCTTACAACGGAAAATTACGATTTGCCATTTGCCTTTACAATATAGCCTTGGAACAGTCTGTTGAGTTACCGTCGGAATTTTTAATTATTAATGCTGTGAAAGGTGAAATTGTAGCAGAAGATAAATTGAATTATAAAAATATTCTTTCTCAAAGAGAGTTAGAGGTTTTAAAATTTGTTGGTGAAGGCTTCACGAGCAAGGAAATCGCAGGAAAATTATGTATCAGTATCAATACAGTAAGTCGACATCGACAAAATATTTTAGAAAAATTAAAAGTAAAGAATTCTATCAAAGCATTTAAAGAAATTTCTTTAAAATAAACAGGATATCACTTCAATATCACATT
>DKLU01000049.1:8216-15577 GCA_002455915.1 Chryseobacterium sp. UBA6632 | reverse complement strand
ACAAGGAATCGAAAACGGGATGGATCAATTGAAGGAAAAAGTGAAACAGGGATATTCTTTGGTTGTTTTTCCGGAAGCGGAACGTTCTTATACAAATGATGTGAAGAGATTCCACAAAGGTGCTTTTTATATTGCGGAAGAATTTGGACTGGATATTGTTCCGATCTACATTCACGGAAATTCTGAAGTGCAACCCAAGGGTGATTTTGTAATTTACGACGGAAAGATTACTGTAAAAGTTGGCGACAGGATTCATAAAGACGACGTAAGTTTTGGTAAAAATTATTCTGAAAGGACGAAAAAAATCAACGCGTATTTCAGAGAAGAATTTGCCAAACTGAGAGAAGAGTTTGAAGATGAAAATTATTTTAAGAAAAAATTACTCTTAAGTTATTTATATAAGGATAATGAAGTGGTACAGGAAGTGAAAAATGATTTCAATCAAAACAAATCGGTTTATTTTGAACTCAATAAGCACATTCCAAATGATGCCAATATTTTGCATTTTGCGAATGATTATGGGCAGAAAGATATTTTGTTAACCCTTCAACAGGCAAGCCGAAGAATTTTCACCCTAATAACAAACGATGAAAAAAGAGAAACGGCAGAACAGACGTATTTGGTAAAAAGAAGAAAAATTAGTTATATAAAAAACACCACAGAAATTACTAAAAAGATTGATGTTCTTGTGGTCTCAGACGAAAATTTTCACCTTAATACCGTTGTAGAACTTCCTGAAACTATCATTTTTGTAAATGTTAACTCAGATTCATTCAAGACTGATAATTTTACACTAAAGTTTAGTTCTGAATCATTAAAAGTATTTAGTCATAAATAATAAATATGAAAAGCATATTTTTGTAAACCCTTAATAAAAACTAATGCAGAAAAATATACTCGTTATATATTACACACAAACCGGACAGCTGGAAGACATTGTACGGAATGTAGCTCAGCCTTTTGAAGCCAAAAAGGATGAATATAACGTAACTTATTATAACATCAGAATGAAGGAAGACTTTCCGTTTCCCTGGCCAAATGATGTATTTTTCAATACCTTTCCGGAATCTTATTTGCAGATTCCCAGCGAGATCGTTCCGCCATCGGAAGATATCCTGAACAAAAAATATGATCTTATTATTTTTGGATATCAGGTTTGGTATTTAACGCCTTCAATTCCGATTATTTCATTTTTAAAAAGCGGATATGCTGAGAAAATTTTGAAAGATACTCCCGTTGTTACGATTTCCGGAACACGGAATATGTGGATGCTTTCTCAGGAAAAACTGAAGGTATATTTAAGAGATTACAAAGCTAAATTAGTCGGAAATATCGCATTGGTAGACCGACATGATAATTATACCAGTGTTTTAACTGTCATTCGCTGGATGATTGGAGGCCAAAAAGAAAAATCGGGAATTTTACCTGCCGCCGGAGTTTCTGATGAAGAAATTAACGGTTCTGTAAAATATGGCAGAATTATTGAAACACATTTCCGCAACAATGATATGGATACCCTACAGACCGACCTGGTAAAAAACGGCGCTGTAGAAATCCGGGCATTTTTGGTAAGAGTAGAAAAAGTAGGAAACAAAATTTTCACCGTTTGGTCTAATCTTATTATCAACAAAAAAGAAAAACGACCGTTGCTTATCAAATTCTTTAAGGTATATTTGATGACTGCGATATGGGTTATTTCACCTATAGTATTGGTCTTACACTTATTAACAACACCTATCTTTTGGTTTAAAAGAAAGAAACAAAGAGAATATTTACAAGGAATTAATTTAAAATAGAATGAACGACGTATTTATAACAAAAGCATTTACATACTTACCCAATGAGCCGGTTTCTAATGACGAAATGGAAACGTATCTTGGTTATATAAACGACGCACCTTCCAAAGCAAAAGCCCTTATTTTAAGAAACAATAAAATCAAAACAAGATATTACGCTTTAGATAAAGAAGGTAATCCTACTCATACCAATGCGCAGATTGCCGCAAAAGCTGTAGAAGGACTTTTTGATGATCAATTCAAAAAAGAAGATATGGAATTGCTTTCTGTAGGAACTTCTTCACCCGATCAGATTCAGCCTTCACATGCATCCATGGTACATGGCGAACTGAGCGTTAACAAATCGTTAGCCATCAACACGGCATCAGGTCTTTGTAATTCCGGGATGAATGCCCTTAACTACGGATTCCTTTCTGTAAAAGCCGGGGTTCACAAAAATGCAGTCTGTGTAGGTTCCGAAAGAATGTCTGCATGGATGACTGCCGATAAGTTTAACCACGAAGCGGAAAACTTAATTTTGTTAGAAGAAAGACCTATCATCGCTTTCAAAAGGGAATTCCTGAGATGGATGCTTTCTGACGGAGCAGGTGCTTTCTTATTGGAAGGACAGCCGAGAGAAAACGAAGTTTCTTTAAAAATTGAATTCATTGATTTTTATTCTTATGCTCACGAGATCGAAGCATGTATGTATGCCGGAACAGAAAAACAGGAAGACGGAAGCTTAAAATCATGGGCAGATTATCCATCAGACGAATGGTTAAAACAATCAATTTTTGCATTGAAGCAGGACACAAAAATTCTAGATAAATACATTCTTGTAAAAGGCGCTGAAAGTTTAAGAACATCATTCGATAAACATCAGCTTGATCCTGAATCTGTTGACCACGTTTTGGCTCACATTTCGTCAGGATACTTTAAAGAAGGCTTAAAAGACGAATTTGCAAAGGTAGGATTGGATTTTCCTTGGGAAAAATGGTTCTATAACCTTTCTGAGGTAGGAAATATCGGGGCTGGTTCTATTTTCATCGCTTTAGAACAATTGATGAATTCAGGAAAGCTGAAAAAAGGAGAAAAAGTACTTCTTTGTGTTCCGGAAAGCGGAAGATTTGCTTATTCTTGTGCTTTATTAACGGTTTGCTAATGGAAAACAAATTACCCACAACTGATCAGAATTTTGTGGAAAGTCTAATTCCGCAACGATTTCCTTTTGTTATGGTAAACAGCATTGCAGAATATTCTGAGTCTTATCTGGTTTCAGGATTTGAAGTGAAAAAGGAAAATATTTTTGTTCAGGACGGAATTTTTCAGGCTTCCGGCTTGGTAGAGCATCAGGCTCAGAGCGTGGCTTTACACACCGGTTACAAATATTATTTGTTAGGAAAAGAAGCTCCGACAGGTTATATTGGTGCTATTAAAACTTTTGAAGCCATAAAGTTGCCGAAATTGGGAGAAAAACTAACTTCAGAAGTGTCTATCATTAATGAAATGATGGGGGTAACTTTAGTCGATATCGTAACGAAAATCAACGATGAGGTGATTGCAAAATCGCAGATGAAAACGGTAGTAATGTAATATTAATATTTGAATTAAAATTTTGCGGTCTTTGCTAAGTGAAACACCTTTGCGAACTTAAAAAACGTTTAGCTGTTCAAAAAAATCTTTGCGAACTTTGCGTTAAAAATAAAATTCAGAAACAATATAATGTAATGGAAATCAAGGAAGAAAATATCATCAATATCCACAACTTTTTGCCGCATCGCGAACCGATGTTAATGGCAGATTATATCCTGGAATTGACCAAAGAAAAAGTGATTACTTCCTTTGAAATAAAAGAAGACAACATTTTTGTTCACAACAATGAATTTGTTGAAGCAGGTTTAATTGAAAATTTAGCACAAACCTGTTCATCAATTCTCGGACAAAGCTTCTTCGAAAATCCAGAAGCAGACACCAAAGTGATTGGTTTCATTACCAATATCAAGAAAATTGAAGTTTTTGCATTGCCGAAAGTTGGTGATACAATCATTTCAAAAGCATCATTGATTTCTCAGTTTGAAAATATCTGTCAGATCTCTTGTGAGACTTTTGTTGATGATAAATTACTAATAAAAGGAGAAATTAATTTGTTTATTCAAGAAGTAAAACAATAACCGATGAAAAAGCAGGATCTTCCTCAAGACGAGAGCAATCTGAAATCAGCCAACATGACTGAAGTTTTGTACGTAACTGATGAAAACAACAATTATACAACCGCAAACAGTATCGGTTGGGACGTGAAAAAAGCAGCTTTAGATGAATCTTTAGCCTTAATTAACGAAAGAATTGAAGAAGCAAAACAAAATGTAGCCAATAATATTGTAAGTCCGATTATTTATTTCATGGAACTGAATAAAATGGATCTACAGGTTCTTGCAGCCTACGTCGGAATATGGCAGTGGCGCGTGAAAAGGCATACAAAACCGAAAATTTTTTAAACACTAAGCGAATCCGTACTGAAAAAATATGCCGATACTTTCGGTATTTCAGTGGATGAATTAAAAAACTTTAACGGTAAATAGAAACCTTCAAGGTTTTGAAAACCTTGAAGGTTTGGTAAAATCAAGCTACGAATGAAACTTAATTTTGAACACCATCAAACCGCGCATTGCGAAAACGGTGTTGCCTCTAATTTATTATTAAACAAAGGGTTAAAACTCAGCGAACCTATGATTTTCGGAATCGGTTCCGGATTGTTCTTTGTGTATTTACCTTTTTTGAAAGTAAATTTTGCTCCCGGATTTAGTTATCGTCCGATGCCGGGTGCTATTTTTAGCAAGGCAGCAAAAAGACTTGGAATTAAAATTAAAAGAGAAAAATTTTCAAATCCTGCCGATGCACAAAAAGCATTGGAAAGAAATTTGAATCAAAATATACCTACAGGATTACAGGTGGGGGTTTTCAACCTTACCTATTTTCCTGAAGAATATAAATTCCATTTCAATGCCCACAATTTAGTGGTTTATGGAAAAGAAAACGGCAGATTTTTAATCAGCGATCCGGTGATGGATTACGTTACTACCCTTTCCGAAGCAGAACTGGAAAAAGTAAGATACGCAAAAGGCGCTCTTCCGCCGAAAGGTCATATGTACTACCCGACTTACATTCCTGAGCAAGTAAATTTGGAAGAAGCCATCAAAAAAGGGATTAAAGATACCTGTAAAAATATGTTGGCTCCCGTTCCGATTATCGGTGTAAAAGCGATGAGATGGGTTGCGAAAAGCATTCCGAAATGGGCGGATAAAAAAGGGACGAAAGTTACCAATCATTATTTGGGTCAACTAATCAGAATGCAAGAAGAAATCGGTACTGGTGGCGGCGGCTTCAGGTTTATTTACGGAGCATTTCTACAGGAAGCTGCAATGATTCTTAAAAACGATCAGTTGAAGGAATTATCTAAAGAAATTACCACAATTGGTGATCTTTGGAGAGATTTTGCAGTTGATATTGCAAGAGTTTACAAAAACAGAAATTCAAAAAGCGACATTTACAATCAGCTTTCAAAAACAATGCTTCATATTGCAGATTTGGAAGAAGCTTTTTATAAAAAACTGAGAAAAGCCATCTAAATGGAGAACTTAATTGAGATTAAAAATTTATATAAAAAATATAAAAATGCAGAAGATTTTTCTGTAAATGATATCTCGTTGAATATTGAAAAAAACGAAATCTACGGAATTCTCGGCCCCAACGGAGCCGGAAAAACAACGTTGATTTCTATGCTTTCTGGTTTAGTAAAACCAACTTCAGGTAGCTTTAATATCAATGGATTGTCTCCTCAAAAAGATGGTTTTAAATTAAGACAAATCATCGGAATCGTTCCTCAGGAATACGCTTTATACCCGACCTTGACCGCTAAAGAAAATCTGATGTTCTTCGGAAGTCTATATGGTTTAAGCCATAAAAAATTAAGAAATGTGATTGATGAATCTCTGGAAATCATGGGTTTATCAAAATTTGCAGATAAAAAAGTAGAACAGTTTTCAGGAGGAATGAAGCGCCGCTGCAATCTGATCGCGGGAACTCTCCATAATCCTAAAGTTTTATTTCTTGACGAACCAACTGTTGGTGTTGATGTTCAGTCTAAAAAAGCAATCATTGACCATCTTTTGGATTTAAATAAAAAAGGAACTTGTATCATTTACACCTCGCATCACCTTTCGGAAGCGGAGGAATTTTGCACTAAAATTGCCATCATCGACCACGGAAAAATCCACGCAGTTGGAACCCCTGAAGAATTGGTGAACAGAGTAACAAGTGCCGAAAATTTAGAAGATGTTTTCATTTCATTAACCGGAAAAGAATTAAGAGATGTTGTTGTATAAATTGTGGAGAAGTTTCATTAAAGAAGTCCTTTTACTGAAAAGAGATATCGGAGGAATCGTCATCATTTTCGTGATGCCATTGTTGTTGATTGTCACAATTACATTAATTCAGGATTCAACTTTCAGAAATCTGGAAGGCTCAAAAATTCCTATCATTTTCATTGATAACGATAAGTCCGAAGTTTCAAAAAATATAAAACAAGAACTCGAAAGCAGTAAAAGTTTTGAACTTTTAACCAATTTCACCGAGAAATCCGCTCAGGATGCTGTTTTTGGTGGCGATTATCAAATGGCGATTGTTATTCCTAAGAATTTAACAAAAGATATCAATTCAAATATTGATTCTAAGGTTCAGACCATCGTGAGTTCATTCGGTTTGGAAACAGATTCTTCCGCCCTTAATAAAACGATTTCAAAAGCGAAAGATATTCATTTATATTTTGATCCGGCAACCAATATCGGCTTCAAAAACAATGTGATAAATGCGGTGAACAAAATGGTTTTTGAGATCGAAAATAAAAAGATTTACAAAGCTTTCCAGGATCAGTTGGGAACGACAGAAAATCTGGAAGAAAATAAAAATTTAATCAGTTTTAAAGAAATCACGCCTAAAAAAGGAGCAATGGAAGTTATTCCGAATTCCGTTCAGCATAACGTTCCCGCTTGGGCTTTGTTTGCGATTTTCTTTATTGTCGTGCCTTTGTCTATTAATTTAGTTAAAGAAAAAAGTCAGGGAACGAGCGTGAGAGCGAGAATCAGTCCGACGCCTTATTTCATTCATATTTTAGGAAAAACATTTACTTACCTTATCATCTGTATCATTCAGTTTTTACTGATGATTGCTGTGGGAATTTACCTTTTCCCTTACATGGATTTACCGCAATTTGATGTGACAGGAAAAATGTTCCAATTAATTGTCGTGACCTTATTTTCAGGTTTAGCAGCGATCGGATTCGGGGTTTTATTGGGAACAGTTGCCGATACTCAGGAGCAATCTGCACCATTTGGAGCGACATCGGTTGTCGTTTTGGCTGCCATCGGAGGAATTTGGGTTCCGGTATTTTTAATGCCTGAATTTATGCAGTCCGTAGCAAAATTTTCACCAATGAATTGGGGACTGAATGCTTATTACGACATCATTTTAAGAAACACCGGAATCTGCGGAATTGCAAAAGAATTGATTTTCTTATTTTTATTTTATCTT
>DKLU01000049.1:0-8137 GCA_002455915.1 Chryseobacterium sp. UBA6632 | reverse complement strand
TTATTTTTATTTTATCTTGCAATGGTCGGAATGTCATTAATTTACGAAAGAAAACAAAATGCAGTCTAAAGATTTAACTTGTACAGAAGTCGTTCGTGTAAGATTCAACGAAACAGATCCGTTGGGAATTGTTTGGCATGGACATTACATCGTGTATTTCGAGGACGGAAGGGAAGCTTTCGGCAGACAGCATGGTTTGACTTATCTTGATATTCAAAAAGCAGGATATGTAACTCCAATTGTAAAAAGCACTTGTGAACATTTTTTGCCTTTAAAATATGGCGAAACATTCAATATTGTAACAACATTTGTGAATTCAACGGCTGCGAAATTAATTTACAAATACGAGCTTTTTAACGAAGAAAATAAATTGGTCTGTTCAGGAGAAACGATTCAGGTTTTCTTGGATTCCGACAATAATTTATGTTTGTATAATCCTGAATTTTTTCAGGCTTGGAAAGATAAAATGGGATTATAATGAGGAAGGAAATTTACATTACAGATTATAACTGCGTCACGCCTTTAGGTTTTGATGTTTCATCCAATTGGAATGCTCTTTTGGAAGGAAAATCTGGCGTAGCTTTACATAAAATCATAGAAAATCAGGAGCCTTTTTACGCTTCGATGATTGATTCTAATGAATTAGAAAATGAATTTAATAGATTCTTCGACTCCGCTCAGAATGACAATATTGAATTCACAAGGCTTGAAAAAATGTTTTTGCTAAGTTTAAAACCTTTGGTTGAAAAACATCAGATTTCAGACGAAACGGCTTTTATTTTATCAACAACAAAAGGAAATATCAGTTTATTAAAAAATCAAAATACTTTACCGGAAGGTGTTTTTCTTTCCAGTTTAGCTCAAAAGATTGCTGATTTTTTCGGGTTTAAAACGAAACCAATTGTGGTGTCTAATGCCTGTGTTTCAGGAGTTATGGCGATTGCCGTGGCAAAAAATATGATTCAGACAGGAAAATATAAAGACGCTTTTGTGATTGCCGGAGACGAAATTTCCGAGTTTGTAATTTCAGGTTTCAATTCTTTTCAAGCAATTGGAACAGAAATCTGTAAACCTTACGATAAAAACCGTGATGGAATCAATATTGGTGAAGCGACAGCAGCCGTTTATATTACAGGTCATTGCGAGGAACGAAGTGATGAAGCAATCTCAAACGAAAAATTTAGTTTTAAAGTTTTAGGAGACTCAGCAATTAATGATGCAAACCATATTTCCGGACCATCAAGAACAGGTGACGGATTGTTTGCAAGCATCAAAAATGCAATAACAGAAGCCAATGTTTCCACAGAAAAAATTGATTTTATTTCTGCACACGGAACGGCGACAATATATAACGACGAAATGGAAGCCATCGCTTTCAACAGAATGGAATTACAAGATGTTCCTCTAAACAGCATGAAAGGTTATTACGGACATTGTTTGGGCGCATCAGGATTGTTGGAAAGTATTATTTCAATGGAATCTGCTTTGAATAATACATTAATTCCATCTAAAAATTTCGAAGAAACAGGAACTTCCCAATCTTTGAATATTATTAAAGAAAACCAACCTGCTGAAATCAAATATATTTTGAAAACGGCTTCAGGTTTTGGTGGGTGTAATGCAGCAATTGTTTTGGAAAAATGCTAAAGTGAAAACCATGAAGAAAACAGGCATTTGCACCATAGAAAATTCAAAAATCATTCTCAACAACGAAATTATTTTTGAAACTCAAACTGAAAATTTTTCAGACTTTGCGAAAGAAGCGTATAAAAGTTTAGAATTGAATTATCCAAAATTTCATAAAATGGATAACTTAAGCAAACTCGCTCTTCTTGCTTCTGAAATGATTTTAAAAGACGAAGATCACAGCAGAACAGCTTTGGTTTTTGCCAATAAATCATCAAGTTTAGACACCGATTTTAAATACCAGGAAAGCATCAATTCTCAGGAAAATTATTTTCCGAGTCCTGCGGTTTTTGTGTACACTTTACCCAACATTTGTGTGGGTGAAATCAGTATCAAACATAAAATGCAGACAGAGAATGCTTTTTTTGTTTTGGACGAATTTGATGAACAATTTTTAAACGAGTATTCAGAACATATTTTACAATCAGGCAAGGCTGATAAAGTATTGTGTGGCTGGGTAGAACTCTATCAGGAAAGTTATAATGCTTTCGTATATTTGCTTACTTTGTAATTTAACAATATAAAAATGTACCAGTTTACCAATCTTAAAATAATTTTATAATTATTGTTACATTGTTAAACTTTTACATTGGTACATTATAAATGAAATTTATTTATGGAAAACTTAAGAGAAGAATTAAAGCACAAAATCATTGAAGTACTTAATCTTGAAGACGTTGCAGTAGAAGAAATTAAAGATACAGATCCGTTATTTGGAGGAGGTCTTGGGTTGGATTCTATCGACGCTCTTGAATTGATCGTTCTTCTTGATAAAGAATACGGAATAAAATTAGCCGATCCAAAAAAAGGAAAGGAAATTTTTTCTTCGATCGACACAATGGCGAAATTCATTGAAGAAAACAGAACGAAATAATTCAATCTAGCAATGTATCAATATAACAGTGTAACAATATTGGTAAACTGTTATATTGATACATTGTTACATTATAAAATAAAATGGGTCAAAAAATTGCCATAACAGGAATGGGCATCATTTCCGCCATTGGAAACAATGTAGAGGAAAATTTGAGTTCGTTAAAAACCGGAAAACACGGAATTTCAGACATGCAATTGTTTGAAAGTCGTCATGTCGGAAATATCAAAACGGGCGAAATAAAATTGTCTAATGAAGAACTTGTTAAAAAACTTCAGTTAAATGAAGATAACAACGCAACAAGAACCTCTTTATTAGGAATGGTTGCTGCAAAAGAAGCTGTAGAAAATGCCGGAATTTCCGACATTAATGAATATAAAACTGGGCTGATTTCTTCAACCAGCGTTGGCGGAATGGACGTAACCGAAAAATATTTTTACACCTACGAAGACTTCCCTGAAAAGCAAAAATACATTGACTCACACGATGCGGGGAATTCATCATTGCTGATTGCAGATTATCTTGGCTTGAAAGGCATGGTTTCTACCATCAGTACAGCTTGTTCGTCTGCCGCGAATGCAATTATGATGGGTGCAAAATTGATTAAAAACGGAGTTTTAGACCGAGTGATTGTTGGCGGAACAGATTGTCTTTCAAAATTTACTTTGAATGGTTTCAATACGTTGATGATTTTAACCGATTCTTACAACACGCCTTTTGACAATGACAGAAAAGGCCTGAATCTAGGTGAAGCAGCAGCTTTCATCATTTTGGAATCAGATGAAGTTGTGAAAAAGGAAAACAAAAAAGTTCTCGGTTATCTTTCAGGATATGGAAATGCGAACGATGCGCATCACCAAACCGCTTCTTCGGAAAACGGACAAGGTGCATTTTTAGCAATGGAAAAGGCGTTGAAAGTTTCAGGTTTAAATAAAGAAAATATCGATTATATCAACGTTCATGGAACGGCAACTCCGAATAATGATTTGTCCGAAGGAATTGCAATGATCAGAATTTTTGGAGAAAATAAAGTTCCCGAATTCAGTTCTACGAAAGCATTTACAGGTCATACTTTGGCTGCTGCTGCGGGAATTGAAGCAGTATATTCGTTATTGGCGATTCAAAACAATATTATTTTTCCGAATCTGAATTTTAAAACTAAAATGGAAGAATTTGATCTAACACCTGTAACTGAGCTTAAAGAGAAAAATATTAACCACGTTCTTTCCAATTCATTTGGTTTTGGAGGAAATTGTTCAACCTTAATTTTCTCAAAATCATGAGTGTAGTTTACATCAACAGTGCAGCCTGTATCTCAGTTCAGGACACGTTAAATGAAAATTTTTTTCAAAATCTGAAACCTGAAAATTCAACTCAGGTCTTAAAAGCAATCGAGCCCAATTACAAAGAATTCATTCCGCCTGCAGCAAGCAGAAGAATGTCTAAAACTGTAAAAATGAGTTCTGTAGCATCAAAATATGCTTTGCAAGAGGCAGGAATTGAAAATCCTGATGCGATTATCGTCGGAACAGGAATGGGTTGTTCTCAAGATTCCGAAAAATTTTTAAAAAATGTGATTGATAATAATGAAGAGTTTCTGACTCCGACGTTTTTCATTCAATCCACACACAATACGGTTGCAGGACAAATTGCTTTAGGTTTACAATGTCACGCGTACAATTTCACTTACGTGAATACTTCTTCGTCACTGGAATTTTCGTTTTTGGATGCAAAATTACAGATCAATGACGGTGAAGCAGAAAACGTTTTGGTAGGTTCAACAGACGAACAAACCGACCGGACAATGGAATTGTACAGATTAAACAAAACCATTAAAAAAGAAGAAAATCTTCCCGTTGATTATCTGAACTCAACAACAGATGGTGTCATTTGGGGAGAAGGGGCAAGTTTTTTTGTTTTAGGAAAGGATAAAACAGAAAATTCTTATGCTCAATTAAAAGATATTGAAATCAGCAGCAGATTAGATTTAAACGAAACTCAACAATATATTGACGATTTTTTAGCTAAAAATAATTTAAAAAATGATGAAATTGATGCTGTAATTTTAGGTTTTAGCGGAGATTCAAAATCCGATGTTTATTATACAAAAGCAATGGATTTACTTAAAAATTCTGTTTTATTGTATTACAAACATTTGAGCGGAGAATTCAATACTGCAAGTGGTTTTTCGACATTTATGGCTTGTCATATTTTGAAAAATCAAGAGATTCCGGAAGTCATGATGATTAATGATTTGAAAAAAGAGGAGATTAAAAATATTTTGCTTTATAATCATTTGGGAGGAAATGATCATAGTTTGGTTTTGTTAGGGAAAGCTTAGTTTGTTGAGTTATTTTTAATGCAAAGAGCGCAAAAGTTTTATTTAAAGGTTTGAAAACATTTTTCGTTCGCAAAGGCGTTTCACTCAGCAAAGATAAAAACAGAGTCTTTGTCATTCAGAGCGAAACGAAGTGAAGCGTGGAATCTAAACAATGTTAAAATAAAAGCCGAGATTCCTACGGAATGACAAACAAACCGTTTAGCCCTTTAAGAAACTGAATATTTTAAACCAAAAATCCAATAAAGATGAAACATTACCCATTTATTCTATTTTATCTTTTCTGCAACGTTTTTATTTTTGCGTTTCACGGGACTTTTTGGGTGTATCTATTTTGCTTCTTACTGTTTTCTGCGGTTGTCGTTTGGGGTTCTTTTGACATTGAATTGGGATATTTTGTCAACAGTTTTACTCACAAAAGAACAAAAATCAAGGAAATCGCTTTGACTTTCGATGATGGACCAACCGAATTTACTCCGAAGTTTCTAGACATATTAAAAGAAAATGATGTAAAAGCGACTTTTTTCTGTATCGGAAAACAAATTGAAAAATATCCGGAAACGTTTCAAAGAATTATTGCAGAAGGTCATACTATTGGAAATCACACCCTTTCGCATTCTAATAATACCGGATTTTTATCAACTTCAAAAATGGTTGAGGAAATCGAAAAATGTGATGAAGTGATGTTAAAAATCGGGAATCTAAAAACTAATTTATATCGCCCTCCTTTTGGCGTTACAAATCCGAGTATTGCAAAAGCAATCAAAAGAACTCACAAGAAAAGTATCGGCTGGAATGTTCGTTCGCTAGATACGATTACAGAAGATGAGAAAAAAATTTACCAAAAAACCACAAAAGGATTAAAAAAAGGAAGTATTGTTTTACTTCACGACACTTCGGAAAAAACGTATCATGTTTTGGTAGATTTATTAGTATTTTTGAAGAATAAAAATTACTCAACTTTTACGGTTGATTCAATGATTAAAAATCAAAAAAATGATTAAAAATATTGCTGTCCTCGCCTATTTATTGGTTTCCAGCCTCATTTTTGCACAAAATACGGCAATGTCGGGAGCGGAAGCAAAAGCATTTGTAACAAAAGTTTCATCGGAAACAAAGGAAATAAAATCTTTACAGGCTGATTTTACTCAAACCAAAAAGATGGATTTTTTGGACAAAAGCATCGTTACTTACGGAAAAATGTCTTTAAAAACGCCAAATATGCTAAGCTGGAAGTATACAAAACCTTATCAATACAGCATTGTTTTTAAGGATAATAAAATTTTCATCAACGATCAGGGGAAAAAATCTTCGGTTGACGCAAAAAGCAAAACTTTTGAAAAAATCAATAAGTTGATTGTTGGAAGTTCAAACGGACAAATGTTCAACGATCCTGAATTTTCGGTGACTTATCTGAAAAATGCGAATTTCAACATTGCAAAATTTACTCCGAAATCGGCTCAATTACTTAAATATATTAAGCAAATTGAATTGAGTTTTCCGAAAGGTCAATCAACAGTTTCGCAGGTAAATATGACGGAAGCATCGGGAGATACAACAAATATTGTTTTCAAAAACACAAAGATCAATGCGCCGATTGCTGCTTCAGAATTCAGTTTATAGTCTGATCTTCTTATTGTTGGTTTCCTGTAAAACGTATAAACTTACGGACGTAAAATCTGTTTCCAATTCTGAAAAAACGGTTGAAAATTTATACTTTTCTTCCAATGAAGATTATGTTTATAAATGCCAGATGGATATTTATAAAAACCATGTAAGCGGAATTTTAATTATCAAAAAAATCAACGAAACGACGCATCGTGTTGCAATGACTTCTGATTTTGGAAATAAATTAATTGATTTTGAAATTTCAGATAATAATTTTAAACTCAATTATGTTCTTCCGGATTTAGATAAAAAAATTGTTATTAATTTTTTAAAGAACGATTTTCAACAACTTTTAAAGCAAAAATATCCTGTAAATGAAAGTTTTGAAAATGAAAATTCTAAAATCTATCTTTTAAAAATTGATAAAAAATCTTACTATTTATTCTTCAACAAAGAAAATGGTTTACTGAAACAAATCATTTATACGAAAAATAATAAGGAAAAAATCGATTTTACTTTTGATGCAAAAAAACATATCTTCGCGGATAGTTTGAATCTTCAACATAAAGATTTCAAGATTAATATAAAACTATTTCAAATAACCGAAACTAAATAACTAAACCATGAAAAAACTATCATTATTACTTGTATTATTGATTTCGAGCGTATCTTTTGCACAAGTTACTTTTAATCCGGGAATCAGAGCAGGCGCTAATTTTTCACATTTTACAAATGATGAAAGTTACAGTTATTATTGGGGTGATAATTATTATGATACCAACACTGTAAACATGAATTTTAAGACAAAAACCGACTTTTATATCGGATTGTTTGGTAATATTCGTTTTGCTAAATTTTATGCATTGCAGCCGGAGATCAATTATTCAAGACAAGGAACAAAACTAGATACCAACATAAATAATTGGAACGGGCAAACCCTTACAGCAACGTATGTTGGAGTACAATTAGTGAATAAATTTTACTTCAACAAATTCAATATTCACTTCGGACCAACATTGGATTTTTTAGTTGAAAATAAAAATTTTGACGCCGAAAATGAAATCGACCTTGGTTTAACAGCCGGTTTAGGCTTTGATATTACTAAAAACTTTGGCGTAGAAGCAAGAGTGAAAAAAGGTTTTATCCCTGTATATTACTTTAATAACAACCACTCGAATGTTACTTTCCAAGCCGGAGTTTATTATACATTTAACATGAAAAAATAATTTTAATGCAGACAATTCTTACAGATTTTTACACTTTACAATCATACGAGCAGGCAGAAAACGGAAGTTTTGTGGCTAATATCAGGTTAAATCAAAATCATGAAATTTTCAAAGGGCATTTTCCAGGAAATCCGGTGACGCCGGGAGTTTGTATGATGCAGATTGTAAAAGAACTTTCTGAAGAATTCACAGGGTTAAAATTATTCTTAAAAACCGCTACAAATGTGAAATTTATGGCAATCATTAATCCGTTTGAAACACCTGATTTAAAATTACAATTAGATATTACGCAAAACGAAGAAGAAGTGAAAGTAAAAAATACAACTTCTTTTGGCGAGACTATTGCATTAAAAATGTCAGTAAACTATAAAAAATTGACAACATGAAACTTATCTTTTCATTCTT